>DAIPJX010000108.1:0-7999 GCA_036770065.1 Planctomycetota bacterium | reverse complement strand
GGATTTCCAGGACGCGCCGGCATGAAAAAAAACGCCTCTCCGGAAGCACGGGGAGGCGGTTTTTCATGCCGTGATTTTTTCGTCGGCGGTTGTTCTTTTATTCGGCCAGGATTTTCTCGTACATGCCCTTGCCCCATTTGCCTTCGAACTGCGGGACCACCTTGTCGAGGATGGGCTGGCGGAACTCGTCGATATCAACCTCAATTACCGTGACGCCGTAGTCGCTGAACACGGTAACCAGTTCTTTTTCCTTCTGTTCGATCTGATCGTTGTTCCACTGGATTCCATCGGCGACGCTTTGCATAAGAACCGCCTGATCCTCGGGGCTGATTTTTTGGAATGTCGCTTCATTAATGACAATCAGCCTCGGCGTGATGATGTGGTATGTCATGACCAGATATTTTTGCACTTCGTGGAATTTTCCCGCTTCGATTGTCGGCAGCGGATTTTCCTGCGCGTCGACGACGTTTTGCTTGAGCGCGAGGTACAATTCGTTGAACGTCATGGGAGTCGGTTTTGCGCCCCATGCCTTCGCCATTTCCAGGAACACTTCGTTTTCCGGCACGCGAATCTTCAGTTCGGCCATATCGGCGACGGAGCGGATTTCCCGGCTGGTTGTGGTGAGTTGCCGCGCGCCGTAATAGGTGGCGCCTAAAATCCGCATGCCGGTTTGGGCGATGAGCTGCCGGTTGAAATCCTGGCCGATAGGGCCGTTCATTACCTTGACGAGGTGCGCGGCGTCACGCCATACATACGGCGATTCCATAACGCCGATCGCGGGAACAAACTGGGCAAAATTGGCCGCGCCTTCGGTCGTCATTTCCAGCATGCCCATCGACACCGCTTCAATCATCTCGAGCGAACCGCCCATCTGTCCGCCCGGATAGTTCTGGATCTCGACCCTTCCGTCTGTTTTTTCCTTAACGTCTTTTGCGATGCGGTCGATCATTTGCACCGAAATATGGGTCGGGCCTTGGGTATCGCCCCACTTGAGAACGATCTGACCCGCGGCGGCGTTCAGGGAAAACGCAAAAACAATTGCGGTGACCAAAAATCTGCGCAGCATGTTTGCTCCTCCATAGGGGAAAAAGAGATGGCTGACCGATGGGCGATAAAGAGCGCACTGGAAAAATCAATTGTGTTGTACCGTACCGTGGAGCATTTTCGTTGTCAAGTGTGAAAGTCGGACCGAAGCGACCGGCAAGATAAACGCAAAAGAATGCCGGCAGATCGCATCTGCCGGCATTCAGGTTGGAACGGGGGATATCACACTTCGACGATCATCTCGATTTCGACCGGAATGTCGGTCGGCAAAACATTGGTTCCGAGTGCGCAACGCGTGTGCCTGCCGTTTTCGCCGAAAACTTCGACCAACAGATCGGAACACCCGTTGATAACGCCGGGTTGATCGGTGAATTCGGTTGTGCTGGCGACAAAGCCCTTAACGCTTGCGATTTGTTTAATCCGGTCCAGAGAACCAAGAAACGTTTTCAATTGGCTCAAAAGATTGATTCCGCAACAGCGCGCCGCTTGATAGGCTTCCTGCATGCCGACTTCCCGGCCGACTTTTCCGGTATACATTTGTTTGCCGTTGATGATGGGGCCTTGGCCCGAAACGAAAACCAGGTTGCCTATTTGCTTGACTCCAAGATAGGTGGCGACGGGAGCGGGGGGCTCGGGAAGTTCGATTCCCAGTTCCTTCAACTTTTTCTCAATATTCATAATGGTTTCCTATGGCGGGCGTTATTGTCTTCTTACAACTCGTCCCGCGTCGTTGTTGATGAATACGTCGTTCTCGTTTGCCGTTCTGCCGTTGACCAATACCCAGGCGAATCCCGTTCCCAGCCGGCGCGGATCCAGATAGGTTGCGTGATTGGCGATGCTGGCGAGGTCGAACACCGCGAGGTCGGCGTCATAGCCTTCGCGAATCAGGCCCTTGTTGCGAATGCCGAATCGGGCGGCGGGCGCATGCGTGAATTTGTTGACCGCCCGCGCGAGAGGGAGCACCTTGCGATCGCGAACGTATTCGGAAAGCACTTTGGTGAAGGTGCCGTACTGGCGGGGATGGGGTTTGCCCCTGTCGGGGTAAATGGAATCGGAGATGATGTAGCTGTAGGGCAGCTTCATTATCGTCTCGATATCCTCGTCGCACGCGATGAAATTGATCATCGACACTTCGCAGTCTTCCTCCGCAAGGAGCGTCAGGGCCGTTTCATACGGATCGGCTCCGCGCATGGCGGCGATTTCGGATATCCGCTTGCCTTCGCAGTCCCGGTTTTTGTCTGTCTTGACCGAGCCGATCATGATGTTTTCCCAGCCGAGGAGTTCCACCTGGTTCTCGAATGCGTCCTGCGGGTGGGTGAGCACTTCGATGCAACGTTTGCGCTCGGCCGGATCCTTGAGGCGTTTGGTGGTTTCCGCCATTCCGCCTTCGAGAAATTCCGGCGGCAAGACCTGGGTCAATTGCGTGCTCCCGGCTCCCCAGGGATAAACGTCCACTGTGATGGACATGCCGCCGGCCATTTCTTTTTCAAGAAGATCGGTGGCCTGGCGGAGCAGATGGCCCCAGTTCCGCGCTCCGACGCATTTGTAATGGCTGACGTGCAAGGGGATGTCAAGCCCTTTGGCGACGCTGATCACTTCCTTGAGCGATTCGACCAGAAGGGTTCCCTCGCCCCTGATATGGGTGACGATGGGAATGCCTTTTCCTTTCATCGGCGCCAGCGCTTCGATGAATCCGGGAACATCGTAATAGCTTTCCGGTTGGTACACTATCCCCATCGAGACGCCGAAAATACCCGACGCCATGGCATCTTCCAGATAGCGATGCACCGTGGCGACTTCAGCGGAGGAGAGTTTTCCGGCGGCGAATCCTTTGGCGGCCATGCGCAGCGCCCCGTCTCCGACGTGCATTCCGAAATTAATGGGCAGCTTTTGCTTTTCCACCGCGGCGATGTATTCCGAAACCGAGTCGAACGCAATCCCTTCGGGGAGCGAACCGACGATCGGCTTCAGGTATTGAAGAATGTCTTCGCGCCATTTCGGGGGGCAGGGGGCAATGCTGAGGCCGCAGTTGCCGTTTATGGTGGTGGTTATGCCCTGGCGCAATTGCACCTCGCCAAAATCGGGCCGAAAGACGAATGCGTCTTCGTGACGATGAATATCGATAAATCCCGGGGTGGCGGTTTTGCCTTTTGCGTCAAGAGTCTTGGCCGCTTCATCGCGAATGCCCGGCGCTACTCGGGAAAACTTGCCGTCCTTAATGGCTATGTCGGCGGAAAACAAGTCCGAACCGGAACCATCCACAATCGTACAGTTTTTGATAATGAGATCATGCATGCCATACTCCTTATACAGATGTGCTGGCGGGGCAGGGTCTGCAATAAAAGTAAGGTCGTCAAACAAATCGTCAGGCCTTTTCTTTATTATACATCGATAAAAATCAAATTTTGGTGAAAAAATAGTAAATATTTGTAAAAAAATAATTGACTTAGCGATTTTATGACCGAAAATAAAAAGTGCATCAACAAATAATCAATCCTATTGAAATATTGTGCAATGCGGATGATTTCGTTTTTCAGGTTTTATTTCGTAGGATTGTTTAGATAATTTTTGTGGTATCTTTTTCTTGGAATGTGAATTGGCCATTGGTATTTTCGGATCGTCGTACTCGGTTGGACCATACGTGAGATTTATGCTGGCGGGCATGTTCGGGTTCTAATGTGAGAGACGATTTATCCACCGCGCATTGGATTATTTTTAAAAACCTGACTGTATAAGGAGATGAAACATGACACCGGATCGTGATCACGCTCTCATTTTTGTCGTAGGGTTTGTCATTTACAATCTTGTCATGATTGGGATTGGCATCTGGTATTCGCGCGGCAAATCCGAGGGAAAAAGTTACCTGACCGGCGGAAGCAGTCTTCCGACTTTCCTGGTCTTCGCCACTATGGGCGCGACGCTTATCGGCACCGGTTCTTCCATTGGCGCCACCGCCAACGGGTTCAAAATGGGATGGGGCGGGTCGGCGTACGGGTTGGGCGCGTTTTTCGGCGTTCTTGTGCTCGTATGGGTCATGTACAAGGACAAGATTCGCTCCAAGGGCTTCGTCACCATGGCCGAAGAAGCCCAGTATCTTTTTGGCGGCAGCCTGCCGGTAAAACATGTCATGGCTGTCATGATGATGATTATTGAAATCATCTGGCTCGGCAACCATATCAATGGCGGCGCCACCTATCTCTCGTTTATCACACACATCGATCCTGTTTGGGCAAGGCTTATCATGGCCGTTGTCTTCGGCATTTACGTGGTTATCGGCGGGCTTCTGGCCGTGGTGATTACCGACGCCATTCAGCTCATGATAATTCTTGTCGGGTTTGTCGTCATCACTGTCATCGCGATTCCCACCGCGGGCGGTTGGGAGGTTATCCGGCAGACGATGGAGGAAGGCGGCAAGGGAGGCGGGCTGACGTTTTACGGCGTCGGCGCTTTGGGCGTGATGGGGTTGATATCGCTTATCTTCACGATTGCGATTCCGTGTCTGGGAACCCCGACGTATCGCATGCGCTGGTATTATGCGAACAACGACAAGTCGGCGAAGAAAGCGCTGACCAATTCGGCGATCCTCCTGTTCGTATTTTCCCTCGTGCCCGCCATCATCGGCATGGCCGCATTCACAATCGCCTATAGAACAGACGCGGCGGGAGTGATGGAACGTCCCGACTACGCGTTCGTCTATATGGCGACCCAAGTGCTTGGTCCCATGCTTGGCATGTTGTTCATGTGCGCCGGCCTTTCGGCCACGGTCAGTTCGGGCGACTCGGACGCGATCGCGTGCGTCACCATTTTCATTCAGGACGTTTATCCGATTATCACCGGCAACGAACTGGAAGAAAGCAAAGTGAAGATGTGGTCCAGAATCGCGGTATGCCTGGCATTGGGATTCGCGTTCCTGGCGACGCTCTTCGCCACCGACGTTATGGGTTATATTTCCAACGTCATAGGCTCCATTATCCCGGGTGTTTCCATCGCGATGCTTTTGGGCGCGGTATGGAAGCGGGTGACATGGCAGGGCGGTTTGGCGTCCATTTTCTCGGGTTTGGTGTTTGGCGTGTTGTTCCTGGGCACCGATGCGTTCCGCAAGCTGATTATTGATTCGTTCACCGGCCCGGCCATTCCCGCTTCCATTGTCGCTGTGATTTTCGGCGTGGCGGTCAGCCTCATGACGCCCGCGTCCACCAAGACGGAAGAAGAGCGCATGGCGGCGGTTCTTGCATCGCGCGGCAAAAATATTGATGCGGGGCATTGATATATGCGCGCCATAATGGCACAATAGGTGCGGCTGCGACGCGTCCATCGATGAGGGTGGAGCGGATGAGGCAAAGGACCAGGGCATGAGTTACGTATCGAACAATTTCGAGGTATTGACGGGAGTTGTCGATTGCATAGCCCGTCAGTTCGGCGTCAATTGCGAAGTGGTGTTGCACGATTTGACGCTCCCGTATGATCGCACTATCGTTCATATTGCCAACGGTCATGTCACCGGCCGCAGGATTGGCGATTCCGGCACCAATATCGGGCTGGAAGTATTGCGCGGCACAACGGCCGACAATGCCGACCGGTACAATTATGTCAGCCATGCCAAAAATGGCCGCATTCTTCGTTCGTCCTCGAAGTACATCAAGGACAAGAGAGGAAAGGTAGTCGCCAGCTTGTGCATAAATTTCGACATAACCGATTTGATCGTCGCCAACAAAAGCATACAGTATTTGGCGTATGTCGAGGGCGGCGACGAAACCTCCGAGGTGTTTTCCGGCAATGTCGACGAATTGATCGATGTGTTGCTGCACGAAACGATCAAGCGCATCGGCAAGAACGTGTCGGAAATGACCAAGGACGACAAGGTGGAGGCAATACGATATCTTGACGAAAAGGGCGTGTTTCTCATCAAAAAATCGGTCGACAAGATATCGAATTTTTTCGGCGTGTCGAAGTTTACCTTGTACAATTATCTGGATGAAGGCCGGGGATCCGCTGAACTGGCCGATGTCGCGGCTGGTCGGTCCGCGAACAACGTCGGCGTGACGGATGGCCAGGCCGGCGATTGAGCCTTGTAGCGCACGGGTTTGTTGTATTCGCAAAACGCCAGCAACGTACGGTTGCTGGCGTTTTTATAACACACGGCGTCCAAAAGCCTTGTTCAACATGCAAGGCTCTAGATCAAGGCGTAAAAATAGAGCGGGCAGACGATAATCAGGGCGTAAACGTCGCATTGTAGATTGCCTGTTCCGGCGTCAACCCAAGCCTAATCGCGCCCCGAACCAGCGCGTCCAGATGCCCTTCGGTACGGAGCGTATCCGCCATTACATCGTCGGTGACGAAACAGAAGCGCTCGAAAAGGTTGTTCTCCGCGATGAAGTCGAGCACTTCCTTTTTGAGCATTTTCCCCTGAATCTCGACAAACATGCCGCCGGCGAATCGCTGACGCAGCTCTTCCAGGCTGTGCTCGGTATGGTCGGCATTGATGCCGAGGAAAAGAAACTTCGCGAGATCGAGTCCCAAAAGCGCGGGACAGTGGCCTTCGATGGGGAAAATCCGGTCATGCTTGCGCAACGCGCGGAGGAATTTGTAGACTTCGAGATGTTCTCTCTTTTGTTGCTTTCCAAAGGAGCGCCTCCCTTCACTCATTCCGCGCCGGAAAGGCGGGAGATCACGGCATCGCCGACTTCGGCTGTTTTCGCCGTTCCGCCTGTTTCAATCGGTTGCGGCAGGTCGGACTGGAGATAGCTTCGGACCGCGTTGTCCAATGCCTTGGCCGCTTTCCGTTCGCCTATGTGTTCGAGCAGCATCGAAGCCGACAGGATGGATGCAAGCGGGTTCGCCTTGCCTGTATTGGCGATGGTCGGCGCGGATCCATGGACCGGTTCAAACATGGACAAACCGTCGCCTATATTTCCGGCGGCGGCCAAACCGAGTCCGCCGGCGAGGCCTGACAGCAAATCGCTCACGATGTCGCCGAACAGGTTCGGGCACAGCACCACGCCGTATTCGGCCGGTTGTCGCACCAAAAGATAACACATCGCATCGACATTGACCGCCGCGTATTTGAGCGACGGGAATTCGTTCGCCATGACTTCGCGCGTCACCGCGTCCCAGAACCCATAAAGATGCGGAACCGCGTTCGCTTTCGAAACGACATGGACGGTATCTTCGCCTCGGGCGAGAGCGGCCTTGGCGGCATACCGGGTGATGCGTTCTATGCCCGGTCGGGTCATGAGTCCAAGGGAAAAGGCCGAGTCCATTGTGTCCGGGAGCGCGACCGAAGCGGAACCGGTGAAACGGTACAGGCCGCGATTCGCTTCGAGCGGCGTGTCGTATTTGCCTTTTCCGGTGTTTCCCATGCCCATGTAGAAATCTTCCGTGTTTTCCCGCACGACGACGGTATCCAGGCGTTTTCCTTCGGGAATTGCCACCGGCAGGGCAACGCCCGGGTAGGCGACGGCGGGGCGGAGATTGACGTATTGATCGAAATGGAAACGCAATGCCAGCAAAATGCCTTGTTCCAACGGGCCCGGTTTGACGCGCGGATCGCCGATGGCGCCCATTATCATGGCGTCCTGGCCGGCCATTTCCTTGAGTCCGCTTTCGGAGAGCGCCACGTTGTGTTTCAGATAATACTCCGCGCCGAAGGGAAACGCGGTCCAATGAATCGAAAAGCCAAACCGTTCCGCAGCCGCGTCCAGCGCTTTGGCCGCTTCTTTCATCACTTCCGGGCCGATGCCGTCTCCGCCCATGACGCCAAGATTATACTGTTTCATTCTGTGCGTTTTCCTGTTTGTCGTGGTAGCCAAATGAAAAAACCGCTATACGTGTGTTTGTATCATGGTTCAGCGGAAACTATAACAGCCGTTTCGGCGCTTGTCCACAGAGACGCTTCGCGGACAAAAAAAATCTCCCTGGGCGGGAGATTTTTTGGTATGTCCGGCCTCCATGGCTG
>DAIPJX010000107.1:0-8000 GCA_036770065.1 Planctomycetota bacterium | reverse complement strand
CCGACATAACGGAAAAGGGAAGAAACGCGCGGTCCGATACGGTCCGCACGTTTCATCGACGCGGGTCATTCGGCGTTTATTCAGCCAACAGCCACCTTGACAACGATTTTTCTCACGGTCGCGCTGGTTTTGTTCTGAATTTTCGGTTTGTGTCCGTCGGTCGGGAAAAAGACGGCGAAATGCCCTTCTTCGACCAGAATCGGGACAGAGGATTTGGGTTCTTCGTATTTAATCATGTCTTTGTCCCAATCGTACGCTTCCTTGACGGCGGTCAGATTGGACAGCGGGCACCAATACATGATTTCGCTGCCTTTCACGACGATCTGGATGTCGATATAGGCGCGGTGCGCTTCGAAAAATCCGTCCGTTTCCGCGATGGTTGCGTATTCCTGGATTTGCGCCTTGATGCGGTCGCCGTCGATGGTAATGACCTGGTTTGGGGCGATAGCCGCAAGGTCCTGGCTTTTCAGCCATTCAAACGCCCGCGCGAGTCTGCCGTCGATGTTGCCGTAATCGGTGAGGCTGGTTTTCAAATTATCGAGAATCATGGCGCGTCTCCTTGTGGGGATAAAAGAAAATATGGCGCGGTTTACGCACTGCACAGTACAGTATACTATAAAAGGCGGCGTTTTTTCGTCAAGGCGGGACAGCGCGTCCGCACTGTTTCCAGGGCGGAATTGGCGAAAGGAGGGTCTCGTGCGAAAGTTGCACGTATATGTATTGGCGCTGCTGTTGTCCATGACCGCCGGGATGGCGCAGGAGGGCGTGCCCGGCGATTTTCCGGTTCGGGGTCGGAACGATATGGTCGCGGCTTTTTCAGGCGAACGGTCGTCCGGGATATTGTGCGGATTTTGGCGGCGGCGTCCGAGGGTTCACCATCCGCATCCGGCGATAGCGCGTCCTCGGTCGAAGCGTCCCGAGCATCCAAGAATGCGGCAACCGCATCCGGGAATTCCGACCGTCCACCCAATACAGCCAAAACAGCCTTCCGTAAAACAGCCAGCCGTGCGGGAACCCTATGCGAAACGCCCGTCAAGGAACTATCCCGGTCATTAGCGGGGACGGGATATTTATATTTCATCTTGTCTTTTCGTTGGGTCCGGGATACAATATGGATAACAATTAATGCACTTTTTGTTTGCCTTGTCACGCAACGATCTTCACCGTGGTGAACAAGCGGCTTTTCATATTATCCCCGTTCGGGGTGAACGGGGCAAAAGCCAGAAAGTCCACATACAAGGAGATTTTTTATGGCAACCACATCGACGAATTCTCCCAAAAAAGCAGTAACGCTGTTCTGGCTTCCATGGCCCATGTTCGCGCTTCTCGGTGCAATTGTCTTTATTGCCGCGGCGATGGGTCGGCTTCCCGGCGGCATGATCGGCGCATTTGCGTTCATGATAGTTCTCGGCACCATTCTCAACGAAATCGGTCTGCGCCTTCCGATTGTCAGTTCCTATCTTGGCGGCGGTCCGATCGTGATTATTTTCGGCACGGCCCTGCTCGTTTACTGCGGCGTCATTCCCAACGACAGCGGCGTTTTCAAGACTGTCGACGTTTTTATGAAAGGCGGCGGTTTTCTTGACTTCTATATTGCCGCGCTTATTACCGGCAGTATTCTCGGCATGAGTCGCCAACTGCTTATCAGCGCGGCCATTCGTTATTTCCCGTCCATTATCGGCGGCGTCGCCTTGGCGCTTGGCCTTGCCTATATCCTGGGCGAAGCGATCGGCTACGGCGGGCAAACGGCCATGCTGTTCATCGCCATTCCCATTATGGGCGGCGGGATGGGCGCGGGCGCGGTGCCGCTGTCGCAAATCTTCGCCCAACAAACCGGCGAATCGGCGGAAAAACTCCTTTCCATCATGGTTCCCGCGGTCGCTCTCGGCAACGCGCTTTCCATCATCTCCGGCGGCTTGCTGAATCGCCTGGGAAAAATCGTTCCCGCCCTGTCCGGCGAAGGCAAGATGATGATCCATTTCGAGAACGATCCGAGCACAACCGAAGCGCGCGACGCGGCGCCGCTCACGTTGCAGAATTTGGGCATCGGCTTGCTGTTCGCGACCACGTTCTTCACCTTCGGCAACATCATTTCAAAATTCGTTCCCGCCATTCACGGCTATGCCTGGATGATCCTTTCCGTCGCCGTGGTCAAGATTGTCGGCCTTGTTCCCGATAAATACGAACATTCCTGCTATCAGTGGTTCCAGTTCATCATGACCAATCTCACCTCGGTTCTTCTGGTCGGCATCGGCCTGTCCTACACCAGTTTGGGAGAGGTTATCGCCGCGTTCACCGGCAGCTACGTCATCCTCGTGTTCATCACCGTTATCGGCGCGATGATCGGCGCGGGCGTTATTGGCAGGCTGGTCGGATTTTATCCAATCGAGGCGTCCATCACGGCCGGCTTGTGCATGTCCAATATGGGCGGAACCGGCGACGTCGCGGTGCTTTC
Organism: Planctomycetota bacterium; assembly: GCA_036770065.1. Taxonomy (GTDB): domain Bacteria; phylum Planctomycetota; class SZUA-567; order SZUA-567; family SZUA-567; genus JAJBSZ01. The sequence continues at coordinate 5,545 of DAIPJX010000107.1, read as the reverse complement.
CGCCGCGCACCGCATGGAACTCATGCCGTTCGGGCAGATTTCCTCCCGTATCGGCGGCGCGTTCATGCTGTTGTTGTCCTCGATCATTCTGAAGGTTCTTGGATACGGCGGAATATAAAAGCCGTTCACGCTCGCGCACGAGCGGAATTCGACGCGTTTTCCCCGGTCGTGCGCATGTACGCGCACGACCGGTTTTTCGGTATGAAAGGAAGGTCTATGGAAATATCCTCCAAGGCATTCGCCGGAACGCTTGAATCCAGCGATGCGTTTATTGAAATTGCGCCGGGAACGGGCGGATTGGCCATTGACGTGCAGTCGGTGGTCGGCGAACAATTCGGGAAAGCGATACGCGCCGCGGTTGAGCAGGTGCTTAAGGATTTCGGCGTCGAGAGCGCATCCATTGTGATCAAAGACAGAGGCGCACTGGATTGCACCATCCGCGCCCGAATCGAAACGGCAATCAAGCGTTCGCAGAACAAGGGGGAATGACCGATGCGCAGATCATTATTGTTCCTGCCGGGAAACAATCCGAACATGCTGGCGAACGGCGATATTCTCGGCGCCGATTCGGTCATTCTCGATTTGGAGGATGCGGTTGGTCCGGACGAAAAGGACGCTGCCCGCATTTTGGTGCGGAACACTTTGAAAACGCTGGATTTTTCCCGGGTCGAACCGGTGGTTCGCATCAATTCGATTGACGACACGGGATATTGGAAGCTGGATCTGGACGAAGTTGTCCCGCTTTCTCCCGCTTTCATTCTGGCGACCAAGGTGTCCGGTCCCGAGTATGTGAAACAAATATCCGACCATATTGGCGAGGTGGAACGGCGCGCGGGTCTCGCGGCGGGAACGGTCAATATCATCGCCTTGATCGAAACCGCCATCGGCGTGGAAAACGCCTTCGCCATCGCAACCTGCGACTCCAGGGTCAAGGCGCTGTTCCTGGGAGCCGAGGATTTGACCGCCGACATTCGTTCGGCGCGGACGAAGGAGGGCACGGAAATTCTCTACGCGCGCGGCCGTCTGGTCATGGCGGCGCGGGCCGCCGGGATTGACGTGTACGACACGCCTTTCACCGACGTCAACGACGACGAGGGCATCGTGACCGACGCGCTCTTCGCCAAATCACTCGGATTTTCCGGAAAAGCGACCATTTCTCCCCGCCACGTCGCGGCCATCAATCGGGTATTCACTCCGACTTGCGAAGAAATCGAGTACGCGCACGAAGTGCTCGCCGCGATTGAAGAGGCGAAAAAACAGGGCAAGGGCGCGATTTCCCTGTACGGAAAAATGATCGACCTGCCCATCGTCCTGCGCGCCCGACAGACGCTGGAAATGGAAAAGGCGCTGAACCGCGAAGGAGGGCGAAACGATGAGTAAACTATTGGCGTCGATTGAGGAGGCGGTGCGTCAGAGCGGACTCGCGGACGGCATGACCATTTCCTTCCACCATCATTTGCGAAATGGCGATCATGTATTGAATCAGGTTATGGACGTTATCGCCAAATTGGGCGTCAAGGACATCACCATCAACGCAAGCTCGCTGTTCGATGTGCATGCGCCGCTTATCGAACATATAAGGAACGGCGTCGTCACCGGTCTCGAATGCGCGTATATGGGATCGGTGCTTGGCAAGGCGATCTCTCACGGCGTTCTGGCGAAGCCGGTTGTTTTCCGCACCCATGGAGGCAGGCCGTCCGACATCGCCACGGGAAAGTCGCCGATTGACGTCGCATTCATCGGCGCGCCGACAGCGGACAACATGGGCAATTGCACCGGGAAAATCGGAAAATCGGCCTGCGGTTCGATGGGCTATGCGTTCGCCGACGCCGAGCACGCGAAAAAGGCGGTGGTGATAACGGACAATCTCGTCCCCTACCCGCTCGCCGGCTTTTCCATCAACGAAACCAATATCGACGCGGTTGTGGTGGTGGATTCAATCGGCGATCCGGCGGGCATTGTTTCCGGAACCACGCGCATCACCCGCGATCCGGTCGGCTTGCTGATGGCGGATTATGCGACGCGGGTCATCAGGCATTCGGGATTGTTCCGGAACGGCATGTCCTTCCAGACCGGCGCGGGCGGCGCGTCGCTGGCGGCCGCGAAGTATCTCAAGGACATTATGGTCAAGGAAAAGATCACCGGTTCGTTCGGGTTGGGCGGCATTACCGGGTATCTTGTCGATATGCTGAAAGCGGGCTGTTTCGAGACGATTTTCGACACCCAGTGTTTCGATCTCGTCGCGGTGGAATCCATCCGAACCAATCCGCGCCACCGCGAAGTGACGGCTTCGCACTATGCGAGTCCGACGGCGAAGTCGTCCATTGTGGACAGTCTGGACGTGGTCATTCTTGGCGCGACCCAAATCGATCCCGATTTCAACGTCAATGTCCATACCGATTCCAACGGCAATATTATGGGCGGCAGCGGCGGCCACTCCGATACGGCGGCGGGCGCGAAGCTGACGATGATCATCGCGCCGCTGGTGCGGGCGCGATTGCCCGTCATTGTCGACAGGGTGTTGTGCACCACAACGCCGGGCGGAACGGTGGATGTGCTGGTAACCCAGCGGGGCATTGCCGTCAATCCGGCGCGAAAAGAATTGACGGCGCGGTTGGTCGAGGCGGGGTTGCCCATCGTCGGCATTCACGACTTGCACAAGAAAGCGCTGGATATCGCCGGCGTTCCGGAAATGAAACAGCCTGACGGACGGGTCGTGGCGGACGTCATGTATCGCGACGGGACGATGATTGACCAAATTCGCGAAATAAAACCGTAACGTCGCCGGCCATTGTTTTGTATCGCGTTCGCCAAGCCCGGGCGCACGCACGCGTCCGGGCCGTTTGGAGAGAGCTGATGAACACCATGTATTTTCGTCCGGCGACAGGATACAGGCTGGAAAAAATCAAGGCGTTTCTCGCCACGCTTGGGTTGGGTTGGGATTCCGGCGTCGAGTACACGGTTGCGCTGGAAGAGAACGACGTCGTCGTCGCCACCGGTTCGCGACAGGCCAATGTGTTCAAATGCATTGGCGTCTCTCCCGACCGGCAGGGCGAAGGCTTGTCCGCCATGCTCTTGACCGAACTGGTCAAGGACGCAATCAGGGAAGGGTTCAATCATCAATTTCTGTACACCAGTCCGGCCAGTGCGCGAACCTTTGCCGAACTCGGTTTTTACCCGGTCGCCGGGACCGACGAAGCGGTCTTTATGGAAAACGTCAAGGACGGGGTCAAACAGTTTGCGGCCAGCCTTGAAACGCGGGAAACGAGCGGCCTCGTCAGCGCCATCGTCGCCAATTGCAATCCATTCACCAACGGGCACCGGTATCTGGTGGAGACGGCGGCGAACGCTTCGGAACTGGTGCATTTGTTCATCCTGTCGGAAGACAAAAGCCGCTTTTCCGCGACCGACCGCATGAACATGGTCGTGGCCGGAGTCGAGGATTTGAAAAACGTCATCGTGCACCCGACGAGCGACTATATGATATCGTCCGCGACCTTCCCCGATTATTTCATCAAGGAGAAGGCCCGCGCCGAATCGATCAACTGCACGCTGGATCTCACAGTTTTCGCCCAGTGCTTCGCCAAGCCGCTTGGCATTTCCCGGCGCTACGTCGGCACCGAACCGCTGGATCCCGTAACCCTGGCCTACAACCGCCAAATGCGGGCGGTTCTTCCGCCGTACGGCATTGAAGTGGCGGAAATTCCCCGCAAGGAGCAAAACGGGCACGCCATCAGCGCCAGCCGGGTGCGGCAGTTGCTGGACGAGGGGAAGCTGGACGAAATACAATCAATGGTGCCGGCGGGCACATTCAGGCATCTTTCGATGATGGAGGTATGACATGCCGCGATTATTTCTCCATTGACCAGTCGGCAATTCGCTCATACTATCGGCTCATGTCGATATTCGACTGTCCCGTTTCCCGGAAACGCCATAACACGTATGAAAGGATTTTGCATGCCCGCGCACATTTCAAAGCAATGGCTCGTCGACCGCAACTGTCCCGTTATTCCTGAAAATACGCCCATTCGCGTCATGCAGTTCGGCGAAGGCAATTTTCTCCGCGCATTCGTCGACTGGATTTTCAAGCGGTTGAACGACTCCGGCCTTTTCTCCGGCACGGTCTCCGTCGTTCAGCCGATTCCGCAAGGTTTGGTCGACATGCTGAAAAAACAGGAGTACGTCTACACTCTTCTCCTGCGCGGCATGGAAAACGGCAAGGTGATGGACGAACCGTCCTATATCGACGTTATCCGGGACGGCATCAATCCCTACGCCGAATGGGACAAATTCATTAAATCCGCCTGCGCGCCCGAACTCGCCTACATCGTCTCGAATACGACCGAAGCGGGCATCGTCTATGCGAAAACCGAACGCCCGACAACCGCCTGCCCCGAGACGTTCCCGGCAAAAGTCGCGGCCATGCTGGCCGCGCGCTACGAAGCGCTGGGCGGAGCGGCGGACAAGGGACTCGCGTTCCTGCCCTGCGAGTTGATCGAAAAGAACGGCGACAAGCTGCGGGACGCTGTCAAAAAACACCTTGAGGACTGGGGACTCGCGCCCACGGTCGGCGCATGGATGGACTCGGCCTGCCGCTATTACAATACGCTCGTCGACCGCATCGTCACCGGGTATCCGCGCGGCGAAGCGGAAGCGATTTGGCAAAAGCTCGACTGCCGGGACGAACTTCTGGACGTCGGCGAATACTTCCACTTGTGGGTGATCGAAGGTCCGGCGTCGATTTCGAAAGAAATCCCGTTCGAAAAATCCGGCCTGGAAGTGGTCGTCACCGACAATTTGAAACCGTACCGCGACCGCAAGGTGCGCGTCCTGAACGGCGCGCATACCGGCAATGTTCTCGGAGCCTATCTCGCCGGCGTCGATACGGTGGGCGAAATGATGGACGACGATCAACTCGGCCGTTTTCTTCGCGACATGACGATGGACGAAATTCTTCCCGGCGTCAAACTGCCCTGCGACGACAAAAAGAAATACGCCGAAGCGGTGTTCGAACGTTTCCAGAATCCCTTTGTCCGCCACGAACTGCTTTCCATCAGCTTGAATTCCGTTTCCAAATGGAAGGTTCGGGTGCTGGTTTCGCTCAAGGATTACCTCGCGGAAAAGAAACAGCTTCCCGCCCGCCTCGCTTTTTCCCTGGCTTCCCTGATCGCGTTTTACCGGGGCGAATGGGACGGCGACGATTTCACCGGAAAGCGCGAAAAAGGCTCCTATCCCATCAAGGACGACAAGTGGATACTGGACGCGTTCCATAGCGCCTGGACCAAAAACGCGGACAATCCGAAAGCGCTCGCGCAGGAAATCATGTCGAACGCGAAGCTGTGGGACGAAGACCTCACCGCGATTCCCGGCCTGGCCGACAAAGTTGCGGACTACCTTGCCGTCATTGGCAAATCCGGCGTGCGCGAAGCGATGCGGAATGTCTAGTATTTCTACAGTAGGGTTTCTTTTGTAGTGCACCGCGTTGTCTTATTTGAAATTAAGAATGAACAATGCTGAAAAATTCTTACATTGTCACTCGCGCGCT
>DAIPJX010000106.1:0-8082 GCA_036770065.1 Planctomycetota bacterium | reverse complement strand
AACCATAGTATACAACAAGATAAACTTTTTGGAGTAGATTTCTTTCATAGGAGAACCCATGGACTCCTCTTCATGAATGAAAAAGACGGGAGATGCAGGATGAAAGGTATTGTGCTGGCGGGCGGATCGGGAACGCGACTCTATCCGGCAACCCTGGCCGTTTCGAAACAACTGCTCCCGATCTACGACAAGCCCATGATCTATTATCCGCTGTCCATCCTCATGCTTGCGGATATCCGCGACATTCTGGTCATCTCCACCCCCTACGATCTGCCCGCGTTCAAACGGCTTCTCGGCGACGGAAGCCAGTGGGGAGTGCGGCTCTGCTATAAAGAGCAACCCGAACCGGAAGGGTTGGCGCAAGCATTCACCATTGGCGAGGATTTCATCGGGAATGATTCGTCCTGTTTGATCCTGGGCGACAACATCTTCCACGGCCACCAATTGACCCCCGTTCTCACAAGCGCGGCCAGGATCGACAAGGGCGCCCTCATCTTCGCCCATCATGTCCAGGATCCGCACCGCTACGGAGTCATCGAGTTCGACGGCAACGGCGTCCCCCTCTCCATCGAGGAAAAACCGGAAAACCCGAAATCAAATTTCGCCATCCCCGGACTGTATTTCTACGGGCCCGGCGTAACCGAAGAAGTGCGGGAACTTCGCCCAAGCAAACGCGGAGAACTCGAAATCACCGATCTCAACCTCCGCTACCTTGCCCGGGGCGAATTGAAGGTCGTGCAGTTCGGCCGCGGAGTCGCATGGCTCGACAGCGGAACGCACCGCAGCTTTATGGAAGCGTCCAGCTTCGTTCAGGTCATGGAAGATCGTCAGCAATTGAAAATCGCCTGCCTGGAAGAAATAGCTTTTAACAAAGGATGGATTTCCCAATCGTGTGTCGAAGAAACCATCGAGAAATACGGCAACACCCCGTATAGCAAATATTTGAAAAATCTGCTCAAATAAACACCCAAGCAAAACAACTTCACCCTTACCCGAAAAACGAAACAGCATAAAATACCGCCGTTTCCGTTTGCTGTTTCTGCATTGATTGCATCCGATATATTCTCCCGTGAAAATGTTCGACTTTTTTTGTACAATATCGTATGGTTACGATATTCTCTGTCGTATTATCGGAATCACGTCGACGTGCCGGACGACAAGGGGTTCGCCTCTTTGAAAACACGACGATGCATGGAGTGGGCGGGAATGAGTAACAAAAAAATCTGCATGCTGGGAGGGTTTTCGGTCGGGAAGACATCGCTTGTCGGTCAATACGTGGACTCAATATTTTCAGATAAATATCTGTCGACCGTAGGCGTAAAAATCAGCAAAAAGGAAATCGTCCTCGACAACGCCACAATAACTCTGGTGCTGTGGGACATTGAGGGCAGGGATGTCTTTTCTTCCGTGAACCTGGCGTATCTTCGCGACTCGGCCGGCATTCTCGTCGTCGCCGACGGCATGCGCAAGGAAACGCTCGATACCGCAGTCGCCTTGCGCAAAGCCGCGCGGGAAATCGCCGGCGATGTTCCCTGTTTTTTTGTCGTCAATAAGGCCGATTTATTCGAACAATGGGAAGTCACCGACGCCATGCTGGCGCCGCTGTCCAGCGAAGGCGCGCGTGTTTTCCGAACCAGCGCCAAAACCGGCGCCGGCTTCGACGAAGCGCTTCGCTGTCTGGCGCAATTGATGGCGTGATCCGATACTGGAAAAATGCATGACAGACGATGAACGGCTCGCTTTCAATCTCCTTCAAATGCTGAACTTCGCCGTGCTGCGGCGGCGGGCGCCGGAGCAGTACGAATTTTTCGGGCAGGCTCCGGAATTTTACAACAAAATATTCCCGCTCATGGCGGGCGGCCCGTGCACAACGCCATGGAAGTTTTCGGCGATGTTGGAGTTCTTTCTTGGCGAAGCGGAGAAATTCTTTACCGGCGAAAAAACAGGCGAAATAACCTCCGGCGTATGGGAAGAAACCGGACTGACGAAAGAAAACACCGCGTTGAAAGCGGTCGCCTCGAAACTGGGCGGTGAACAGGTCATCCTGATCAGCTTGCAAGCGGAAGAATATACCGAGCGCTTGAACGTCATGCGCATCGCCCGTCGGCAACTCCAGGAAAACCGCCAGCTTTCAAGCAGTCTGACCATTTACCGGGAAAAGGCGCGCATTGACGGACTGACCGGCGTTCTTAATCGAACCACGTTTATGGAATTGCTCCATGACGAAATCCGGCACAGCCAGTTGCTGAGTTCACCCCTTACATTGCTCATTCTGGATATCGACGATTTTAAAAAAGTCAACGATACGTATGGGCATTTGGTCGGCGACGGCATTTTGAAAAATATCGGCGCAACCATGACCCGGACGCTTCGGCGCAACGATATCATTGCCCGTTACGGCGGCGAGGAATTCGCTGTGCTTATTCCTTTTGCTCCAATGAGTGAGGGGAGGCAGGCGGCGGAAAAAATACGCGCTTGCCTCGCCGCCATGGTCGTGCCGGATCATCCGCGCATCACCGTCAGCATCGGCTGCGCCGAATATCAGCCGGGCGAACCGCAGGAAGGGTTTTTCAAACGAACCGACGACGCGCTGTACATGGCCAAAAAAAGCGGGAAAAACAGGGTGTGCTGCCTGTGACTGCAATTAACAATTAACAATGAATAATGAACAATGCTGGAAAATTCTTACATTATCAATCGCGCGCTTTACATCACAACGTTTCGTCGTTTGGAAGAGCGCGGTAGCGCTCGAATCTTGAATGTGAGAATTTTCCAGCATTGTTCATTATTCATTGTTCATTGTTAATTGAGTAAACGCACTGGTTACGCCTACATAAGAACGCGACTATAGTACTAAAGCATGGGCTTGAACGCGTCCCTCGAATACACGGGCATGGGATTGTCAATAACAATACCCGCCCGATAAAACCTTTCCTCGCCGTCGCCGTCATGCCAACGTTGCAAAAACTCATGATTCCCTATATGCGCGTAATTGGACAAGGTCGACGGATCCATGAAATATACCCGCTCCGCATCGTATCCAATCGCAACCGCGTAATGACCGTCCTCCCAACCGTCCGCGTAATCAAACGCGGGATCCCCGTTCCACGCCTGCAAAAAACAAACCACCGGCCGGCCCGCGTCAATAAACGCGCGGAGCCTCGGCAAGTCAATGTTCTGAACCAACTCCGCTCCTATGCCATGCCCATGCAGACACCGGATCATGCTGTCCGGGCTTGTCCCCCGCTCGGGAGTCGCTCCAACCATTTTCTCCAAAACATCCTGCCTGTACAAAATGCCGTTATGCGCAAGAAGCGATTGCAGCACCGCAACCCCGCACGTGTACCCGGTCGCCTGGCGCGTTTGCGGAATCTCCATAAGAACGGACGGCGACAACTCTCGCCTGATCGGCCCGTCCGGCGCTCCGCCGCAACCGGCGGCGAACGGCAACACGAGAAACGCCAGGCGGAGAATCCTTGTCCGCATTGCTTTGTGCGTCATTTTCCGTATCCTTTATATGATTCTATGTATCGGCGTCATGTTTCGTTACGATATAACCGATCTTTACCGTACGCAAGGAGAATCGCATGGAATACCGGCAAATAGGCAACACCGGCATGGCCGCGAGCGTGGTCGGCCTGGGGGCCGAACATCTGGACGGGAAACCGGCCGATGTGGTGTCGACCGTGATTCACGCCGCGCTCGACCGGGGCATCAATATTATCGACGTGTTTATGCCGGGAAAGGAAGTGCGGACGCATATCGGCAACGCTCTCGCCGGACGCCGCGACAAAGTGCTTTTGCAGGGCATGATCGGTTCGTCCGATGTGGGACAGCAATACGACATTACCCGCGATCTTGCCGTATGCACAAGGTACTTTGAGGATTTGTTGCGTTTTTTAAAAACCGACTACATTGATTTCGGCATGATGTTCTTCATGGATTCGCATCAGGCGATCGACGACATGATCAACAACGGCGTGGTCGACTATGTCGGAAAGCTGAAACGTCAGGGGAAAATTCGCGCCGTCGGCGCAAGCGCGCACAATCCGGAAACCGCACTGCGGCTGGTGCGCGAAGATCTCGTCGAAATGATAATGTTCAGCATCAATCCCGCCTTCGATCTTATGCCCGGCAACGGCGATATCGAGAACATGATGGGGAAGAGTTTTGACGAGCACGTCACCCGCGCCGATCCCGCCCGCGCCGAACTCTACCGCGTGTGCGAACAGAAAAACGTCGGCATCACCGTTATGAAAGCGTTCGGCGCGGGCAAACTGCTTTCGCCCGAACATACCCCGTTCGCCAAACCATTGACTCCGGCGCAATGCATCCACTACGCATTGACCCGTCCCGCCGTGGCCAGCGCTCTCGTCGGCTGCCGGACGGTCGGGGAATTGGACGCCGCCGTCCACTACGCGGACGCGAGCGCCGAAGAACGCGATTATTCCACCGCCATCGCCTCCTTCCGCCGTGACGGCAAGGGCGGCTTTCGCGGCGACTGCGTGTACTGCAATCACTGCCAGCCGTGCCCGTCGGAAATCGATATCGCTTCGGTCAACAAATATCTCGATATCGCCAAACTGGATGTTTCGAATGTGCCGCCCAGCGTGCGTGCGCATTACGCCGCGCTGCCGCATCATGCTTCGGAATGCGTTCAGTGCGGCAATTGCGAAAGCCGCTGTCCGTTCTCGGTGCCGGTTATCCGGAACATGCGCGACGCGGTCGAAATTTTCGGCGAATAAGAGGCTTCGTACGAGAGGACGCGGGACGATGGATGACGAATCGGCGGCGCGAAGCGATCTTGTCGCGGTTGGCAAACGGCTTTACGAAAAAGATATGGTCGCCGCCAACGACGGCAATATAAGCGTCCGGCTCGACGCGGGGCTGTTTTTGATCACGCCGACCGGCGTCTGCAAAGGCGACATGACGGAAGACTCGCTTCTGGTGGTCGACGAGTGCGGCGCGGTTGTGCGCGGGCGGGGCGGGGCTACTTCGGAGATTCGCATGCATCTGGCCGCCTACAAGGCGCGGGCGGACGTGCGTGCGGTCGTTCATGCGCATCCGCCCGCCGCCACCGCCTACGCGATCTGCGGCGGCGATTTTTCAAAAGTCACCATGGCGGAAATGATTCTGGTTGTGGGCAACGTCGGCGTCAGCGCCTACGGCACTCCGTCAACCGATCATTTGACGAGGTCCATTCAGCCCCATCTGGCCGAATGCGACGCGATCCTTCTGGAAAACCACGGGGCAATGACAATGGGAAAAAACCTGTGGGACGCATACTACCGCATGGAATCGCTGGAACATTACTGCAAGACAAACATCTATGCGACGATACTTGGCGGCGCCCGTTGTTTGAGCGTTCCGGAAATCGACGCGCTCAAGCGGATCCGGGCCGGCGCGTCCGTCCGCTCCTGACGGCCGTCGGCGAGTCGGTGAATCAGCGAATGGCAATCTCGCGTTTTTGCTCGGCGGACCGGTAAAGCCCGTCGAGCATTTTTTGCAACACGACGCCGTCTCCGGCGGGCGCCTCGCACGGAACGCCGTCAAGAACGCATTCGCAAAAATGCCGCATCTTCCGGGTAAAGCCGTCCGTTTTGTCCAGAAACGCCGGTGTTTCGTTTCGCATGATTCCGGCATGGTCGAAAAAGAGCTTGCCGGGCGCTGTCGTTCCTCCGCCCTTCGTGCCCATAACCTGCACGTTCCACACATCGTCCTCGATATGCGCCGCGTAGCTTGTCTCGATCGTCATCGACGCGCCATTGTCGAAGGTGACGAAACCGACGCCCAAATCCTCCACCGAATACGTCGCGTGATCCCACGGCCCCCACTTGCACGCGACGTCGCAGGGCTTGTCGCCGATGTAGGTATACACGCTTCCGCGCGCGGTCGCGGGACGGGGCGAACCCATAATATAGTGCGCCATCTCCATGACATGCACGCCGATATCGATGAGCGGTCCGCCGCCGCTTTGTTCCTTTTGTCCAAACACGCCCCATGACGGAATGCCGCGCCGGCGAAGCGCCTGGGCGCGGACATAGACGATATCGCCAAGCGTGCCGTCCAGTGCGGCGCGGCGCAGCATTTGCGCTTCCGGATTGAAGCGGTGCTGGAACGCCATCATCAGCAATTTGCCGGATTGTTTCGCTTCGCGTTCCATTTCCTCCGCTTCTTCCGCGTTGGTGGCCATGGGTTTTTCCAGCAACACGTGTTTTCCCCGGCGGAGGGCGTGGACGGTGTTTTCGTAATGCATGCTGTTCGGCGTGCAGACGAGGACGGCGTCGATATCCGGATTCCCGGTCAGGCGCCGCCAATCGGTGTAGAGGTTGGGGATGTCGTATTTTTCTCCAAAGAGGGAGAGTCTTTCGGCATTTCGTCCGGCGGCGGCGATCACCCTGACGCCGTCAATCGACAATTCCCGCAATACTGCGACTTGCCGTTCGGCGATCCGGCCGGTTCCGATGCATCCGATGCGCAATTGTCTGGCCATGGCGGACCCTTTATTGGTTTTGGAGATGTGAAACGCAACTCATTCCACCGATATCCCAAGCTGTCGCCGGTTCAGGGCGTGTACGCATATAAAAAAGAAAAGAGCGGCCGGGTCGCCTGGTGCAGGAACGGGCGGGAGTCGTATATTTTAAGCCCCGCCATCACCGGCGGGGCTTTTTTTGATTGCCGTTCCCGTTTTCCTATTCCTTCGGATTCCAGTCCAGTTGCGGATCGTTCCGCTGGACCTGATCGAGACCGAGGCGGAAATGACCGATCAGTCGTTGCAGGCCGTCCGCCTGCACGGACAAGGTGTTGGAGAAGTTCGCCATCTGGCGCGCGTAGTTGGAGTTCTCCTGCGTGACATTGGCGATTTGCCCAAGGCTCTGGACAATCTCCTTCATGGCGAACGATTGCGAGTTGGACGCGCTTGCAATATTGTCGAAAAGCTTCGCGACCTGCGACGTCGTCTCCACAATATCGCGGAACTCCTTGTCCGAATGTTCCGCCAGCTTCGCGCCCGATTCCATCTGGCCAAGCATGGACTCGACCATCTCCGCCGTTTCGTGGGCCGCCCTGGCCGAGCGGGAGGAAAGGTTTCGGACTTCATCCGCCACGACGGAAAATCCCTTGCCGTGCCTGCCGGCGCGCGCCGCCTCGACCGTTGCGTTCAACGCGAGCAGATTGGTCTGAAATGCGATATCGTCAATCAGCTTGACGACGAGGGCGATCTTCTTGCCCGACACCTGTATCTGCGCCATCGCTTCCGTCAACTGTTGAACCGAATCATATCCGCGCTGGGCCGCATTCCTGCTGTTGTCCGCCAGTTGGTTGGCGCCCTTGGCGTGGGCCGCGTTTTCCTGGGCCTGGTTGTCGACCGTCCCGACCGTTCCGGAAATTTCCTCGATTACCGACTCCGACGTCAATACGCCTTGGGAAAGGGACGAGGATGCGTTCGACACCATGTCCGCCCCGTGGCTGACCTGGGCCACCGCCGCGTTGACTCGCGACAAGGCGTTCTTGTTTATCCTGACCATGGCGTTGAGCGCTTTTCCGAGCAGATCGTTTTCGGAGCGCAACGGCACTGATTTGGTGTAGTCGCCGTCGGCGATGGAATTGGCCATTTCAAGTTCGTCGCGGCGGGACTGGGTCAAATCGTGGAGCGAGCGGGCCAGGAGTCCGATTTCATCATAGCGTGACTGATCCCGTTCGGGTACGTCGCCCGTGACGATATCGCCAATGGCGAGCCGGGCCATGTGGTCGGCCATGGTTTTGATCGGGCGGCTGATATTGTACGCCATCCACACCGCGATAAGCACGACAATCACGCACAACAACACCGTCGTGAATATCAGCCGGAATACCGTGCTTTGCATATTTTCTTCGACCGACTCGAGCAGTTTTTCTTCCATCTCCTGCGCCGGCATGGTGAAATAATCGAGGCCGGATCCAATGGCGACAAAACCGAATCCGCGCCTGGAATTGCCGTTCGCCGGAGACGGCGCGTACTGTCCCGTATAATAGGGAATGGCGGCCGCTGTGTTGAGTTTATACAATCCGCTCCAGAGAATGTATAACGATCCCGAACCGCCC
>DAIPJX010000105.1:0-8104 GCA_036770065.1 Planctomycetota bacterium | reverse complement strand
ATCAGCTTGATGCCGTTGATGGTGATCATGGCGAACACGCTGATGACCGCGCCGCCCAACACACTGTCCGGCATCATGGAGAAAAGAGCGCCGATCTTCGGTACGAAACCGCAAAGCATCAGGGTCGCCGCGCCGGTGGCGATGCAGAACTTGTTGACGACCCTGGTCATGGCGACAATGCCGGCGTTCTGGCCGAAGGCGGTATTGGGCAGAGTGTTGAAAATGGCGGCGAGCATGGAACCGAACGAATCGGCCATAATCGCGCCCGACGTTTCCTTGGTCGTCGCTTCCCGGTTGAAGGCGGCGACGGTGATGCCGGAGGTGTTGCCGATGGTTTCGAGACCGGAGACGATGTACAGGGCGGCGAATGTCATGACGGCGTCGAGGTGGAACTCAAGGCCAAAGTGGAAGGGCATGGGAATGCTGAACCAGGGAGCTTCCTCGAGCGGCAAAAAATTGAGCTTGCCGACGGCGATGGCGAAAATATACCCGACGAGAATGCCTATGAGCAGCGCCGACAATTGGACCAGCCCCTTGCCAAAGCGCTGACAGAGCAGGATGGTGATAAAGACGACGAAGCCCATCATGATGTTGGTGGGCGATCCGAAGTCGGGCTTGTTCACGCCGCCCAGGAAGTAATTGGTTCCGGCGCGGAGCAGGTTGATGCCGATGGCGATCAGAACGGCTCCTATGACCAGCGGCGGGAAAAAACGCTTCAGCGGCTTGATGAAAAAACCCATGACGAATTCAATCAGGCTTCCCAGCAACGCTCCGCCGAGAACGCCCGCCACGCCATAGGCCTTTCCCACGGTTATCGCCGTCGGGACGAAGGCGAAGGACGTTCCCATGACGATGGGGAGTTCCGCGCCGACGCGCGGCAGGGAATTTTTCTTGCCGAATGCATACCAGGGATAGAGCTGGAAAAATGTGGTGGCGCCGGACACCATCATGGCGCATTGCACCATGATGATGCGATCGACCGACCCCAGGCCGACGACGCCAGCCAGGATAAAGCAGGGCGCGAGATTGGACGTGAACATGGCTAACACGTGCTGAAGGCCGAGAGGGAGGGCTTCCCAAAAAGGCGGCCGTCCATACAGCGAATACACGAGACTGGATTTGTTTTTCATCGAACCCGAAGTGTCATTTGTCGTTGCCAAGGCTTCCCCTCCCATTGAAGGTTGTGTGGCGCGCTCCGCACCGGCAATGCGCCGGAACCTCTGCCATTTTCATGAAACATACCCGGCCACTCCCCGGATATCGCCCCGGCCGCCCGCCGGAAAAGCGGGCCGGCAATCAAAGCGGAATCTCAAGGAAGTCGCCATGATTGCGTTTCCCTTACACCACCAGCCAGGAAAGCGAATTCCGCACTCCACGGTAGACGGTGGCCATTTCCACCGCGCTCCGCAAGGACAGTTCGCCCGGAAACTCCTTCTTCAGCTCCATGTCTCGCACCAGAAAACCGCGATCGAAAACAACCGACACGTATTTGTTTTCATAACGCCAACCCTGCCCCCGAAGAACAAGATTTTCCTCGTTTCCTTTTTCGCGGCGGCGGATGCTCCTTTCCCTGACGCGGAAAACATTGTCCTCGTGAGCAAGGAAATCGGCCTCGTTCAGGCATAACCTGGGCTTGTCAAGATACGGACGCCCCTCGTGCACGCAGAAGACGGCGCAATTTCCGCACTCATTGCAGAAGTCGTCGATATGGAAAATCTGCGTACCCTGGGACACGGAAAACCGTTCCCGGCCAACCGAACACACCTTGCCGTTCCGCACCCCCAATATGGGAAGCGTAATGCTGAACGGCGGGATGGCGTAGTTGTAGTTGGCCCGATTTGGACAAACCTCAATGCACTTGCCGCACACTGCCGAGCACTGGAGACAGCGCTTCGCCTCGGCGACGGCCCCGGATTCCTCCAACGTCTGCTCGACCAGTTCGAACCCATTGCGTTTGTCGACGGCGAGGTGTTTTTCGCGGCGCGGCTCCGTCTTTTTTGTCCGTGCGAGACGAATGTCGGCCAGTTCCCCGCCGACCGGCATGGCGGGAAGCGGGGTGAGGAACGGGGGAACGGCCAGTTCGGCGCAGATGGCCTCGGCCGCGCGCTGGCCGTCGTCGCAGGCCTGGATCACGATGGCGGGACCGGTGACGGCATCGCCGCCGGCGTAGACGCCGCAACGATTGGTGCGGCCATTGCCCTCCGCCTTGAGACGACCGCCCCTCTCCGTCTCAAGACGGGTTCCCCTGAATACTGCGATGTTCGACACCTGCCCAATGGCGCCGATAACGGTATCGGCGGCGAGAACGAATTTTTCGCCGGTCGGTTCGGGACGGCGACGGCCGCTGGCGTCCGGCTCACCCAATTTCGTCCGCTCGCACTCGAGTCCCGCGACCTTTCCGTCCTTGACCACGATGCGGACGGGAGCGGCCAACTCTTCGAGAGCGTTGCCTTCCTCGAACAAAAGGACGCGCTCCTCGTCTATGGCGGGCATTTCGTCGCGGGTTCGGCGATAGACCACCGTCGCCGGCTTGCCGGTCAGACGCTGCGCAGTGCGGGCGGCGTCCATGGCGGTGTTGCCGCCGCCGATGACCAGAACTTTTTCCCCAAGATCGGGACGATCGCCGGAAGCGACTTTTTCGAGAAACGCGAGAGCGGTCCACACGCCCCTGGCGTCTTCCCCTTCCAACCCCGGAGGCATGTCCATGGGAAAACCGCAAGCGACGTACACGGCGTCGTAGCCCTTGTCCAGCAGGGCTTCGGGCGCTTCGGTCACTTTTTCGTTCAGGCGGATTTCGACGCCCAGGTCGCGAATGCGCCGGACGTCAGCGTCCACAACGTCGCGGGGCAGGCGGAAGGCGGGAGCGATGGCCAGAATGCCGCCGGCGCGGTTGCGCGCCTCGAACACGGTAACGGCGACGCCGGACAACGCGAGCCGCGCGGCGGCGGCGAGACCGGAGGGACCGGCGCCGATCACGGCGACCCGTTTCCCGGCCGACACGATCCTCGGCGGCGAGACCTTGCCCACGGAGGCGACGAAACGCTTGATGTCCCGGATGCCGACCGACTCGTCGTAATTGGCCCGAGTGCAGCGCGTCTCACAAAGATGCGTGCAAAGGTGGCCGGTAACGCCGGGAAGCGGATTCTTCAGCAGGATGGTCGCAAGCGCGCCGTCGTAGTCTCCGCGAGCGGTTTGCAGAGCATAGGACGGAACGTCCTGGCACACCGCGCACTGCTCCATGCACGGCGCGGTGATGCAGTCGAACAGGCCGAGGGACGACGGTACCTTGGGCGCGCCGGCGAAATAGCGTTTCTTGTACCTGACGTTTTCGAGCGATTCGGCGGCTGCCTCTTCAAGCGCCTGGTCCTTTCCGGAGGCGAAGGCCTTCAAGTCTTTCGCGCCGGCGTGATTCATCTCCGCCTGCAGATTGTCGATGCACTGCAGGAAGCGGGCATACCCGCCCGGCTTCAGGATGTCCGAGGCCATGGTGACGGTCAACGCGCCGCAGGAGAAAATGCGCCCTATATTCCAGGCGTCGGCGCCGGCGGAATAGGACACATCCAGTTTGCCGTTCAGATCCTTGTTCAGGCGGTTCCACAAATTCATGGTGACAGGATAAAGCGAGCGGCCTGACATGTACATTTCTTCGCCCGGCATGATGCGGCGGTGGTTGTGCATGGCGAGGGTGTTGGACAGCTTGACTCCGAAGAAACGGCCCTTTTCCGCGCCCGACTTCTGCATCATGCGGATAATTTCGAGAGCCTGCCTATATTGGAGATCGTGCTCGAAAACGGGATCGGGGATATCGATATCGGTATAGCCAAGCGTCTTGTTCAGCGTCGACCGAACGAAATCCGGCCCCATGAGAGTCGGGTTCAGCTTGACGAACAGGTTGAATCCGCGTTCTTCAAGAAGGTATTTGGCGATGCGGCCGATTTCGTCGGGAGGGCAACCGTGCATAGTGGAGAGAGTGCAACTGTTGGTCAGGCTGGCGGGAACGTCGACGTCGGAGAAGCGGGGGAAGCTCTTGACCAAAATGCTTTTGTACTCGTTGATTTCCTTTGATGCGTCCAGCATGGTGTCGATGAACTTCTGCATGCGGGGATTGAGAATGCCTTCCAGATTGTAGCCCACGCTCAGATTGAAAATGCTTTTGTCCTCGGGCACATCCACCCAACCCAGCAGACGGCGCAGAACGGGAAGCAGCACCCAGGCCTTGACGTATTCGAGGATCGACTTCTCGAGCTTCAGTTCCTGCGACCACTCCGCGTTGTAGCCTTCGTCCTCCATATCGATGCAGGGTCGGCCGAACTCCAATTCGTCCATAATCTGCACCGTTTTCAATTCAATGTAGCGTGCGCCGGTAAGCCAGCTGGCGATAATGTTCTGGGTCAACTGCGTGTTGGGACCGGCGGCGGGACCTATGGGCGTGCCCAAGCGGTTGCCGAACAGCATTCCGGTATACGGCGCGCCGGGGCGGGGTTCGTGAAACAGCGATTCATGAATGCCGAAGATGCTCCTGTTTTCCTTGTACTCGCGAAGAATCCAGGTCATCAAATCCGCGAAGGACTGCGGCCGCATGCGATGGGACATGTCACTTCTCCTGTAGGCTGCCAAGCACCTTTCCGCTCCGGAGGAACTCCCGAATCCCCGAGCGCGGAACAAGTCCGGCCGGGAGGAAATTTCCTCCGGCCGGCGACGGTTGTACAACTAGATTCTTTCCCAGACTTTTTTCGCGCATTCGCGCGCTTTGGCGAGCACTTCGATCTGGTCTATTTCCAGCAGTTTGCGGTCCTGCATCAGCACCCTGCCGGCGGCCACGGTGGTCACGACGCTCCGTCCCGACGCTCCGAACAAAAGGTGGCCGTTGATGTTGGCGTCGGTCAATTCCGTGGGCGGAATGTAGTCGGAGACGACGACATCGGCCGAGCAGCCGGGAGCGAGTCTGCCGACCGGAGTGGAGAAATAACGGGCGGCAATGGCCGCGTTGCCCTCGAACAACATGCCGGGAATTTCTCCCCAGGCGACGTTGGGATGCCGATTGTGGTGTTTCTGGAGAGCGTTTGCCATTTTGTAGGACTGAAGCATGTCGCTGACGTAACCGTCGGTGCCGAGGCCGAGGAGAATGCCCCGCTTGCACATGTCGAGCACCGGACTGCAACCGACGGCGTTGCCCATGTTCGACTCGGGGTTGTGCACCACGGCGGTGCCGGTTTCGCGAAGGATTTCCTTTTCGGCGTCGTTGATGTGAATGCAATGGACGGCGATGGACTTGCCGCCGACAATGCCGTAGTCGCGGAAGCGTTCGATAATGCGCTTGCCGTATTTTTTTTCCGAATCAACCTCGTCTCCCGGGCCTTCGGCGACATGGACGTGATACCCCGCGTCATGAGAACCCATGGCCTTGACGCAAGCCTCGAGAGTGGGATTGGACAGGGTCATGGAAGCATGCAGCCCAAACATGCCTGCGAGAAGCCCCGACGTGTCGTTGGCGGCGTGGCGGATGAAATCGACGTTCTCCTCGATGCCCTCGCGCATGATGGCCTCGCCGTCCCGGTCGGAGACTTCGTACGCGAGGCAACTGCGGATGCCGGTTTGTTTGGCCGCGTCGGCGATGCGGAACAGACTGCCCTTGACGGCGTAGGGGCTGGCGTGGTGATCGATGACGGTGGTGGCGCCGTTCTTGATGCAGTCGATCATGCACACCATGGCGCTGTAATAGCTGTCGTCGAGCATAAGCGCCTTGTCGAGCCGCCACCACAGGGTTTCGAGGATTTCGTTGAAGTTTTCGGCGGGTTTCCCGCCCTTGCCGCCAAAGCCCCGGGAAAAAGCGCTGTAGTAATGCATATGGGTATTGATGAACCCGGGCATGACAACGCCGCCTTTGGCGTCGATGAATGTCGCCGCCGGGTGTTTCGCGCGCAGTTCGGCGGTCGGCCCGACGGCGGAGACAAGCGTGCCGTCGACCAGGACGGCGCCATCGGCGAAATAGGGGGCGGCCGGATCGCGGGTGATGAGAATGCCGTTTCCAATGATCAGCATGGGCGGATCTCCTGGATGAGTGTGCTGCTGCAAAAACGTTCGGGGTGCAAGCGCTTATTTCACCGCGACGACCTCGACTTCCACCTTTGCGCCCATCGGAAGGGCGGCAACGGCAAAGCAACTGCGGGCCGGAAACGGTTTGTCGAAAAAGGTGGCGTAGACTTCGTTGACCGCCGCGAAATCATTGATATCGGTAAGAAACACCGTCGATTTCACCACCTTGTTCATACCGCTGCCGGCGGTTTCCAGAATCGCCTTGAGGTTGGACAGGGCCTGTTTTGCCTGGGCCTTGACGTCTTCGGGTATTTTCTTCGACACGGGATCGATGGGCAGGCTGCCGGAGGTAAAAACGAATTCGCCGAAAGCGATGGCTTGGGAATAGGGGCCGACCGCGCCTGGGGCATTGGAACTGTCGATTGGTTCAAGCGTATTCATGGGGATCTCCTTTTTTCCATATTCCGCCGGATATGACCGGCTGGTTCAAAAACGATCCACTCTTCAACGTCAGCGGGAAATCACGGTTCCGGTTTTTCCGGCGATTCCATCTTCGGCTTTTTCCAAAAGGGTGATCAATGCTTTCCGGCCCGGCTTGCCGGCGGCGAACTGCATGGCGGCCTGCATCTTCGGAAGCATGCTTCCGGGGGCGAACTGACCCTCGTCGCAATAGCGTTGCGCTTCGGCCACGGTAATGGCGTCAAGCCATCGTTCGTTGTCCTTGCGGTAATTGACAGCCACCTTTTCAACCGCGGTCAGGATGATGAGATAGTCGGCGTCGATAATGTCGGCCAGTTGCGCCGAAGCGAGATCCTTGTCCACCACGGCGTTGACGCCTCTGAGGTGATTGCCCTGAAGCGTAACCGGTATGCCGCCGCCGCCGGCCGCGATGACGACCTGCCCCGCCGCCAAAAGCGTTTTGACGACATCCTTCTCGACAATATCAATCGGCTTCGGGCTGGCCACCACCCGCCGCCAGCCGCGACCGGCGTCTTCCATCATGTCGTATCCGCGCGCGGTCATCTCCTTCGCCTCCTCTTCGGAGTAGAAGCTGCCGATGGGCTTGCTTGATTTTTTGAAGGCGGGATCGTCCGCACTGACCAGGGTCTGGGTAATAATGGAGGCGACCGGAATCGCCAGGCCGCGATCAAGCAATTCCTCGCGCAAGGCGTTTTGGAGATCGTAGCCGATATACCCCTGGCTCATGGCGACGCAGACGGACATGGGAATGAACGGTGTCTTGGCCTCGGTCTTGTGCGCCGCTTCCATGGCTGTATTAATCATGCCGACCTGGGGGCCGTTGCCATGGGCGATGACCATTTCGTCGCCGTCTTTCAGCAAACCGGCAATCGCTTTGGCGGTAACCTTGACCGCCCTCATCTGCTCGACGAGAGTATTGCCGAGAGCGTTGCCGCCGAGAGCGAGAACGATTCGTTTCTTCATAACCGGTTCCTTATGCAAGATGATGGATATGACGGTTCGATTTTCAGCCGTCCAGCCCCCCGCCGGGGCCGCAACGCGTCAAATGCCCAAGGGGATACATGTGCCGCTGTTTTTGCATTTCTTGCCGGGTGAAAAGGGTCTGTGGTTCGCGACGATATGTTGCGTGTGATGGTTGCAGGCTTTTGGGTGTTGGCTATGTCGCCTACCTGTACTGTATCCCAAGATCGACCCTATTTCAATATTTTTTTAGTGATAAAAAATTTTATTTTGATTTTTCCCGCCGCCCATCCTTATCCCGCTGCCGTGTGAACAGAAAAAAATTTTTCCATAGACAGTGTTGACAAGCGGTTATGTCGGATTTATAGTTAGAAAATAGTTTTCCTGAAATACTATATTGGAAAATGCATTTGGACGACGCTATAATGCCCCGCTCCCTCCATACCGTTTGGGTTCCCGCTCAGCCATGCGCATTCAGTCACTGGTCCGGCCTTGGAACAACTGTTATCGAAAACATTCCAAGTTCATATGCAGAACAATATCTGTCCCAAGAGAGCGGTACGGACGAGCCACAGGCTTGATGGCAACAAACCGACCGGAAAACTAAAATATTTTTATGTAAACAAAA
>DAIPJX010000104.1:0-8119 GCA_036770065.1 Planctomycetota bacterium | reverse complement strand
TCCGGAATCAAACCGGCCGCTGGCGCCGGTGCCGCCGTCGCGGCCGCCGAGGAACTGCACGTTCTGCACGTAGACCTTGATTCGGCTGCGGCGTTCGCCGGTTTCCTTGTCCTGCCATTGATCCTCGATCAGCCTGCCTTCAACCAGCACCGGCCTGCCCTTGGACAGGTATTCGCTGCACGTCTCGGCCTGCCTGTCCCACACAGTGCAATCTATGAACAGCGTTTCTTCCTTGCGTTCCGAACCGCTGCGGCCGCGCACCGTGGTGACGGCGAGGCGCAAATCGGCCACCGCCGTGCCCTGAGGCGTATAGCGCAACTCCGGGTCGCGGGTAAGATTGCCAATCAATATGACTCGGTTAAATCCAGCCATAGCGTTCTCCTATATGCAATCGGCGAACTTGTTCGGCCAAGCGCGGGGGTTCACGGTTATTCGCGCGCTAGCCATGCATATCCATCGACATGTCGCCATCGGACTTGTCGCGGGAAGCCATGGTCTCAACCTCGATGCCGTCCTCATCCACCAAAATCAGAACCCGGAGAATGTTTTCATTCAGGAGCGCCTGCCGTTCCATCTTGCCGATGTTGGCAGGATCGGAATTGAAATGCACCAGAATAAACGTGCCCCGGCGAATCTTGTTGATTTCATAGGTCAGACGCCTGTCGTCCCACTTGATCGCCTTGACGATTTCCGCCCCGTGGCGAGTCAGGC
Source organism: Planctomycetota bacterium (assembly GCA_036770065.1). Classification (GTDB taxonomy): domain Bacteria; phylum Planctomycetota; class SZUA-567; order SZUA-567; family SZUA-567; genus JAJBSZ01. Next base: position 7,408 of record DAIPJX010000104.1, on the reverse strand, counting down.
AGCCCAGGCATTCCGCCTCCATTTTGGCGTAATCTTCCTTGGCTTTGGCGCTGTCCACAATAAACATGGCTTCGTACAGTTTGCTCACACCCGTTCCTCCAACAATAGTTTTCCTTACGAATTTGTTTCGTTATAGTATTCTGTTTCCGGCATCGAACCGTTTGCCTTGTCCATGGCCGCCTCCAAGCCGTCCCGCAACCATATATCGACGGCGCGAAGAGCATTGGCCAGCATCGCCTCGATCACCGGCATCTCCGAAGCCGCGAACCGGGCCAGCACGTAATCAGCCCGATCCATCCGGTCCGGCGGAGAATCCACGCCCATCCTGAGCCGGGGATATCCCTGCCCGCCCAGGGCTTTTTCGATATCCTTCAGCCCGTTATGCCCGCCGGCCGAACCTCCGGACCGAATGCGAATCCTGCCAAGAGGCAAATGCACATCGTCGGACAGAACAAAAAGGCCAGGCCACAAACACGGCTCGCTCCGCTCGGCCCGGGAGTTCGCGGATGCGGAACGGGACGAAACACCCTCCGCCCGAACCGCGTCCCGAATTTCCTTGAACTGCCCAAGCCACATGGCCAACGCCTGGCCGGAGCGGTTCATGTACGTTTGCGGTTTTACCAAATACACCTTCTCGCCATTGTGGAAGGCTTCCGCCACCTCCACCGAACGCTCGGCGCGAAATTTGCCTGCGGCGAGACGCGGAACCAATTCGTCCAAAAGCATCCAACCCACATTGTGCCGCGTCTTGGCATACTCCCGGCCCGGATTTCCCAGTCCCACAAGTACCTTCACGAAAAGTCCCTTTTCCAGAAATTACTCGCCCTTCGCCTCGCGTTCCTTCTCGCCGATCACTTCCGGAGCGGTCGGGGCGCCTTCACCGGCTTCGGCTTCCGCCTCTTCGTCCTTCGGGTGGTGGCAGGAAACAACGGCGGGATTGCCGTGGAAAATGTATTCGACGCCGGTGATCTTGGGCAAGTCCTGCGCGTAGACGATATCGCCAAGGTTCATGGCTGTCACATCGATAACGACCTTTTCCGGCAAGTCCTTCGGCAGACAACGGGCGTGCATGTTGTGAATGTTCTGCTCGAGCATGCCGCCGGCGGCAACGCCGACCGCATCGCCCTTGAGTTCGATTTCCAGCTCGACTTCGATCGTCTCGTTTTCCGAAATGGCGCGGAAATCGGCGTGGAGAATCTCGTGATCATACGTGCCGTGCTGCACCGCCTTGATGAGCACGCGGTTGGCGCTGCCGTCCACATTCAGGTCGATAATGCGATCGCCCGCCTTGACAAGCGCGAGAAATTCTTTCAAATCAAGCGAAATATTGACGTTTTCCTTGAGGCTCTTGCCGTAAATAACGCCGGGAATCCGACCGGCCTTGCGCAGATTGAACGCAACGTATTTGCCCGTACCTTCGCGCTTCGCAACCTTGAGACTTGCCACGACATTCTCCTTGTTCTGTGGTGACGCCCCGGCGGGCAAACGCGCACCCGTTCATCCGGTCCGCCGGAAAAAAACGTACAACCTATACAAACAGCAAACTGATGCTCTTGTTCCTGTGAATGCAGGAAATAGCTTCGCCAACCAGCCAGGCCATGGAAATGACTTTGAGGTTCAGTTCCGGCGGCACGTCGGTCCGCGGCGGCACAGTGTCCGTGACGACAACCTCCGTCGGCGCGGCCTCGACCAGACGTTCGAACGCGTTCGAGACAAACAACCCGTGCGTCGCCATTGCGCGGACCGTACGCGCGCCGTGCGCGCGCGCCGCTTTGATGGCCGCGGCCATGCTCCCGGCGGACGTGATCATGTCGTCCGTGATAATGACGTCGCGATCGGCGATTTCACCAATGACATACCCGGTCTCGACATTCTCGTCCGACAAACGGCGCTTCTCTATCACGGCGATGCCGCAATTGAGATGGCGCGCATAGCGGTCGGCCATTTTCATCGAGCCGACGTCCGGACTCATAATGACCGGCTTCTCCAGCTTCAAATCCCGCAAATACCCGATAAGCGCGGGCGATGCGAACAGATGATCCATGGGAATGTCGAAAAATCCCTGGATCTGCGCCGCGTGCAAATCAATGCACAACACCCGGTCGACACCCGAAGCCGCAATCAGGTTCGCAACCAGCCTGGCGGTTATCGGCACCCTGCCCTCGTGCTTGCGGTCCTGGCGTGCATACCCGAAATACGGAATCACGGCCGTGATGGATTTGGCGCTGGCCCGGCGGAGCGCGTCCACCATGATCAGCAGTTCCATCAGGTTTTCGTTCACCGGCGGCGATGTCGGCTGAATAATGAACGCGTCAATGCCGCGAACGTCGTCTATAATCCGCACCTTCGTTTCCGAATCGGGAAAACGCGTCACGTCGATACGCCCCGGTTCAACCCGCAGATGCTTGCATATCGCCCGCCCAAGCTCTCGGTGAGCGTTGCCGATAAAAATACGCACGCTGTTCCCCTCCATCATTCAACGCTCCCGGCGCAAAAGAGCGACGGAACAAAGCGCCAAGTCCTCCGGAGTATTGACGCCAAGTTCTTCTCCAGGCTCGTCGGAGCGCATCGCCGTCACTTTTCCGCCAAGGTTCAGAAAAATTTCCACCACATCGGTCAGATAGTATTCGCCCTGGGCATTGTCGGATTTCAGCCGCTCCAGGGCGGGCCAAAGCGCGCTCGGACGGAAGCAATACACGCCGGCATTGCCTTCGTCAATCGACCTCTCCCGCTCGCTCGCGTCCTTGTACTCGACAATCCCCGCCACATTGCCGTCATCGTCACGCAAAACCCGACCATATTTGCTCTCGGGCGGAATCGTGACCGTCAAAAACGACGCATCCGAATCCGTCTTCTTGCGCAACGCCACCAGCCGCCTGTACGTCTCGGGCCGGACAAGCGGCATGTCGCCATATGTTACAATCAAGTCGTCGCACTCATCCGGAAACGCGGCACGGGCACACCTAACGGCATGCCCGGTCCCAAGCTGAGGCGACTGCTCAGCCCAGCGAATCCCAGTCGGCAGCTTGGCGACGACCGCTTCTTTTTCGAAGCCCACCACAACCACACAGTCGTCAACGCCAGCGTCCGAAAGTGCGCCGAGCACCCATTCAATCAGCGGTTTTCCCGCCGCCTCGAACAGGACTTTTGGGCGGTCGCCCCCCATCCGGGTGCCCTTGCCTGCGGCAAGAACACAAGCCTGAAGGGTTGGCATCCTTCCTCCCGGGGTTTGTACACCCCACTCGCACAGTATGGAACCGGTTCGCAAAAAAATACAACCCCGCGCTCAAAGCGGAGGTCTATGGACTACAACAATAAACTGTATACCGCCCCGTTCCGCAAGTCAACCGATTTTTTCATTCAATTCGATCCGGCAAGCTGAACGCTTCAGGGTCGGGCAACCGTTCCATCCGCCCTTCATCAAAAGAAAACATCGGAGGAGCCGCCAGTTCAGGCAAATCCTCACCAACGCCAACGCCCAGACCGGGAGGCAACGCCGGAGGCTCTCCCATCTCCGGAAGTCCATCCACCATGACCGGCTCCGGTTCCGGCAAAAACGATTCGGCGACAAACGCCGGAGCTTCCGGCTCCGGCGCCGGCATCGGCTGAAGACCCGACCGAACCACGCCTGCCGCATCCACATGAAAACCGCGCAGCCCCGGAACCAACGGCGTCGCTTTGAGAATTTCCCCGTCGATATCGAAGCTATACGCCGAAAGCGCCGAGTTGGCGCTTTCCCCCGCCAACATGTCGCTCATCAATTGCCGTGCATTCGGAAGCCCCCGAACACTTCCCGCCATGCGAAGCAGCATGCGGGCGTCCGCTTCAAGCCGTTCCGGCCGTTCGTTCCGGGCGGCGACCAGGCCCCAGTCATCGCCGTTTTTGACCATGGAAACAGAGACGGCGAACGGCCGGCCGGTTCCCGGCCCGAATCCGCCATACGTCAATTCCGCCCAATCGCCGTCGAGGCGCGTCGAGAGGTTTTCCGGCTTGGCCAGCACCATCTCCCGCGCGACTGAAACAGGACTGTATTCCATGACGAACGCGGCGAACGGCAACGCCTGCCTCGATTCCGGCGAAAAATAGCTGTGCGCTTCCCGGTAATCGCCCCGGACCAGCGCCTGAACGAATCCGTTCCAGAGTCCCGAAACCGCCCCCATATCGTCCCCGGCCCGAACAACGGCGGGAAGGCACAACAGCAGGACGAGCGCAAATCGGGGCAATCGCATTCTATTCCCTTACCGGCTACCGGCGGACGCCGACGACAATGTCCGCGTCAAGCGTCGTGGAAACGGGTTCAAGCACACCGACATAAATGCCATAGGTCACGCCGTTGACGGACGGACGCGAAACCGTCCGCGCTTCGACAAGCGCCCGCTCGCCGGCGGCGACGAAACGGTTCGGCACCCGAACATTGACGCACACGCAAGTGGAGGAAACGCGGCCAATGCGAATCGGTCCGTTGTCCGGACGAATAATCTCATACCACTGCGACGGCGCGTAATCGTTCGCGCGCTGCGTCGGCGGAATATCGTCCGCCGGAACCAACCGCAATGCCGACGCGGCATAGGTCGCGGGCGCGGCATAATACGGCGCGCCTGACGGCATAGGCGGTTGTACAGGCTGTTGCGGAACGGAAACGATCTGCGGATTGATTGGCGGCGCGGCTTCCACAAGCGCGCCGGGCGCGCTCGGCGCATATTGAGCCGGCACCCTGACAAGCGGCACCGTTGTGCTGGCGGGCATTCCGTACGTCTCCACCCGGCCGGACGCATCACGAACAATCATCGGCGGATCGGGCAAAATAACCGTGTCGCCTCGAATCACAGTGCTTGAACCCGGCGTCGTTATCACCTGCCCCGGATATTCCGCAACCATTGGCGAAGACTGGACCGGCAGAGGCGCGGGCGAATAGGTCGCCGACGGCGAAGGCATGGACGAGTACGGCGTCGGTTCCGGCGGTGGAACATACGTCGGCGCGGACACCGGATACCCGTACGTCGTTCCGCGAAGAATCGGATCATACGGCGAACCGCGCGCCATGCGGCGCTCGGCGAACGTCATTGGTCTGCCGTCCGGACGATTGGCCGGAACACGCTCTTCCGCCAACGGCGCCGAATACATCGGTTGCGGCGGCAAAGAACCGTCATCCGAATATACAACCGTCTCCGGCATCTCCGAATTATCCACGGCCGACTGGCCGGAAAGAGGATACATTGCCGAACTCCTCCCCGGCGCAGGCGCATACTCCTCCCCCGGACCGGAGGCGGGAAGGCAACCAACCGCAGCCAAAACGCCAAGAGCGAGAAAAGAAAAGAAAAATGGACGCATATTTTTTCTCCACGTCAACACGGAAAAATACAATCTTTATGTATTATCGTCCATCGGAGAAACAATCACCACTTTTTTCCGGCACATTGCGCACCACCCGCATTCCCTATATAATCACTTTTGCCAAAAGAGTGCGTTCTCCGACGAAGGACCGGAAATCGAACACGACATTGGGTAAATGTACCTTATAACAAACAAACTCGTTCCGCCAACTTGATAACGGACTCGTTTTGCCGCAGCGTACCCTGCAAAAAAACGCCGGTTCGGGCATTTTGTGGATATCATCACAACCAAGGAGATACACCAATGCGCCATACCCCTATGCCGCGGCAACAGATCATGGTCGCCACCAAGGCCATCGATACAAATACCGCAATTCTCAAAATCATCGCTTTTTTCATGGCGCTGGCCATGACCGCGTTCTGGATGCCGGGAAAGGCGTTTTCCGCCGATTCCGACAACATGAAGGTGGCAAAAGCGTTTTCCGGTGCGCTCGCGGAAGTGGTTGAACAGGTCAGCCCAAGCGTAGTCGGCATAGAAACGGAACGCATGGTCAAGTCGGAGAATTTCTCCGGCGACGATTCCATGGATATTTTTGAACGCTTCTTCGAACAAATGCCGCGAGGCTTCGGGCCTTCCCCGAGACGCTCGCCCAACCAGATGGAACCACGGCGCAGCCGCGGCCTCGGAAGCGGATCGATCATCTCCGCGGAAGGCCACATCCTGACGAACAACCATGTGGTCGCGGACGCGGACACAATCAAGGTCGAACTCCCCTTTGAAAAAGGAAAAACCTTCAAGGCGGAAATCGTCGGAACCGACCCGAACACCGACATCGCTGTCATCAAATTGATCGACCCGCCGGCCAACCTTCCGGTTGCGTCCCTGGGCGATTCGGAATTGATGAAACCGGGCAACCTCGTCGTCGCCATCGGTTCGCCCCTCGGATTCAAACAATCGGTCACCTTCGGCATCGTCTCGGCCAAAGGCCGCACCTTGGGCGAGTTCAGCTATGAACGCTTCATCCAGACCGACGCCTCCATCAATATGGGCAACTCCGGCGGACCGCTTCTCAACCTCGACGGCGAAATCATCGGCATCAACACCATGATCTCCACCGGCGGAGGCTCCGGCTCCATCGGCATCGGGTTCGCCATTCCCATGAGCCAGGCGAAAAACGTCGTCGAACAATTGATCGCAACCGGCACCGTGACGCGCGGCTGGGTCGGAATCGTCATGAACCCGGACGACCAGGACATCAGCAGGGAACTCGGACACGACGGCTCCGGCGTCCTCGTCACCGACACCGATCCCAAAGGCCCCGCCGCCCGGGCAGGCATCGAAAAAGGCGACCTGATCATCGCCTTCGACGACCAACCCATCCGCGACAACGAGCACCTGCGCTACATGGTCGCCGAAATGCAGCCGGGCAAAGACGTCGCCGCGACCGTTCTCAGAAACGGCAAGAAAGTCACGCTGACCATCCGCATCGAAGCGCAACCGGAAGACATGTTCGCCCGCTCCCGCGCAATCGGTTCGCAAGGCCAGAGCAACGGCAGGAACCAGGGTGAAGAGGAAACAAACGCGGACATGGGCATTACGCTCCAGAATCTGAACGACCAGACCCGTCAACGCTACAATATCGCCGACTCCGTGACTTCCGGCGTTATCGTGACGAAAGTCGAAGCGGGGTCGGAAGCCGAAGATCAGGGATTGATTGTCGGCACGGTCATTCTTGAGCTCGACCGCGAACAGGTCAAGGACATAGCGACGTTCCAGACACTGCTGAAAGACAAAAAGGCCGAAGGAAAAGATCGCGTTCTCGCCTATGTTCGCCACGGCGACATCGCCCGCTATGTCATGCTTCGCCTGAAATAGACTTTGCAGTACCCGTAGTTCCACGCCACGGCCGGAAGATCGATTGATCTTCCGGCTTTTTTTGCGGCCGATGCTCCGCCCGCACCAACCGTACGGCCCTTGACCGTTGCGTACGCGCGGATAAATGCATACACTCGATTTATTACAGGAAAGGCACATATGCTTGACAAGATAATGGTCGACACCCACACACACACCG
>DAIPJX010000298.1:0-2278 GCA_036770065.1 Planctomycetota bacterium | reverse complement strand
ATTTGCTGGTTTCGAATGCGTCGACAACAGCGCCCCTGTCGTCATGGGCGGTATAGGACAACTTGTTTTTGCCAAGAGTTATGCGTTGATACGTGGCAAGGTTGGCGATCTGTTTTTCGGCGAAATCCAGAGGTTGGCATTTATGGAATTTGGCGCACGCGGTGGCGACGACATAGGTGGTGCCGGTCTCGCCGGGTTGAACCGGTTTTCCGTTCCTCATCATTTTTGTGCGCAGATAACTGTGGTCGTGGCCGGTCAGGACAAGATCGACGGCGTATTTGTCGAAAAGCGGGACGTAATACTGTTTCGCCGCTTCATTGTTCCGGTCTTCCCTGGGATTATAGACGGGAGCGTGGAACATGACGATTTTGTACTCGCATCCCCTCTTGTCCGCTTCCCGCAACTGTTCCTCGAGCCACGGCACCGCCATATCCGTACTATTGACGATCACGAAAAACGCATTGCCGTATTGGAACGAATAATCCCGGACCTCGGCGGGAGAAACCTGATCGGGAAGGCCGAAATACAGGGAAAAAATCCTCGGTCCATACACGCCATGGTCGCCAAAATCATGATTGCCCATAACCGGAACCACGGGCTTGCGCTTAAAGACGGCCTTGGTGTACGCCAGAAAATCATCCCAGAGATTGCGGTAGTCGCCGTTGTCGACAATGTCGCCGCCGATCATGTAGAACGCTGTTTCCGGATGGCGCGCATCAGCGCCTTCAAGCAATCGTCCCACGCCGGCGGGCTTTGACTGGGTATCGCCAAGATAGATGAACGTGAACCCATCCCCGTCGCCGGACGGGAGCGAGAATGTCGCGTAGTCCGACCATGCGTCGTGTTTCGCGCTGCCGACGCGGTATCGATACGACGTTCCCAAGGGCAAATCATGCATGGTGACGGTATGACAAAACACGAGATTATCCGATTTCAACTCGGGAGAATGCAGTTCGCGCGTTTTCGCCGGATATTCCAGATAGCGGGGCGCGTCGCCTGTTCCTTCCGCCGCAATTTGCGCAATCCCGTCGGCGACGGCTTCGGACGTCCGCCACGTAATGGTGATTGCGGCATTTCCATCGTCCGCCATGGCAAGGACGACATTGTCCGGAGTTTTCCCGGCCGCGTGGGCGGGACGCTGTGAAGAGGGGATAAACTGCCATTTCGGCCTGAACCGTATGGGCGAGTTGTAGATGTAACTATAGAGAACGACAGCTCCGGCAATGAGCAGCAGCGCGGCGATCGCGATTTTGTGAAAAGACTTCCGCATCGTCTCCTCCTGAACCCTCTCGCCACTCACCCACGGCATAGGCATAATGCCATACCATGCAGCGCGGAACTATTATAGGACATGGCGCATCGAGCGCAAAAAAAAAATGTCCGGTTATTCCATTCTTTCGATAATCACCTGGGCAATCGCCGATTCGCGTGAATGGGACAGGCTGACATGGATTTTTCCCGCGCCCAATTCTTTCGCTTTTTCCGCAGTCGATCCATGCAACCGAATTTCCGGCCTGCCGTCGTCTTTCCGCACAACCTCAATGCCTGTAAAAGCAACCCCCTCCGCCCACCCTGTTCCCAACGCTTTCATGACCGCTTCTTTCGCGGCGAAGCGTGCGGCGAGGCTTTCGTCGGTATTGGCGCGATTCAGACAGTATTTCGCTTCTTCCGGCAAAAACAGCAGGCTGTAAAACCGGTCGCCGTGACGCGTTCGCAATTCCTTCATGCGGGCGATTTCGACAATATCGACGCCGACACCGAGAATAGACATCTGTTAGTCCTTATGATGGGACGAAGTATCCAAGCGCCAATTAACAATGAACCACAATTACAATGCCCAACGTCTATGAAACGTTGGGCATTGTTCATTGAGTGTAATCTGAACATCATTGTTGCTTATTCATTGTTAATTACTTATCAGTTTCCCGCCGCTTCCTTGCGCAGCTTCATCTGCCCACGGGCGGCCTTTTTCACCTTGCCGGCGGACAGGCAGGAAGTGCAGACGGTGATTTTCTTGACCGTGCCGTTGACGTCGGCACGAACATTCTGAAGGTTCGGCTTGAACGTACGCCCGGTCTTGCCGGAAATTTTGGCGCCCGAGCCGCCCTTCGCCTTGGCTGCGCCGCGACGGGCGTATTTGATGCCAAACGTGGTTTTCTTGCCGCATACCGCGCATTCATTGGCCATGATAAAATCTCCTACCTCATATGCGCGGGACAAAACCCTAGCGCGACCCGTATAAAAAAGTAAAAAAACAAACCGCGACCGCCACACGGGC
>DAIPJX010000297.1:0-2279 GCA_036770065.1 Planctomycetota bacterium | reverse complement strand
GTTTCCGGCGGGGTGTTCTGCTGTTCTACGGTTCCTTCATGCGCGGCTATTTTGCGGCGGCTTCCCTTTTCCGTAGCGATGCGGAAGTGCGCTTTTCCATTTTCCTTTTTTCGCGGTTCCGTTTGTAGTGGGCAAACTCGACCAGAATCGGGCTGGCGATAAAGATGGACGAGAACGTGCCCGCCATGACGCCGACCAGAAGCGCGAACGAGAAGCCGCGCATAACGTCGCCGCCCCAAATCAGGAGCGCGACAATCACCAGCAACGTCGTGAGACTTGTGATTATCGTGCGGGACAGCGTTTCGTTGATGGCGGAGTTGATGGATTCGTCGGACGGGTGCTCCGAATCGCCGATATGCTCGCGGATACGGTCGAGCACGACAATCGTGTCGTTCAAAGAGTAGCCCATGACGGTCAAGACGGCCGCCATGACGGTCAAGTCTATCTGCCCGTTCAAGAGGCCGAAGTGATCCGCGACGGCCAGGGCGCCCAACACAAAGAACGTATCGTGGAACAACGAAACCAAGGTGCCCACGCCAAAACCGACGCGGAACTGGAAACGAAGCCAGATATAGATGAAAATGCCGATGGCGGAAAACAGGATTGCCATCGCGGCGCTTGTTTCCATCGACTTCGCGACCGTCCGGCCAACCGAGGTGAAGCGGGGGAACGGATCGGTGAAGTCAATCTCCCGGCCCCGGCGAAGCTCTTGCAGCGCTTCGCGGATAACGCCGGCCATTGCGTCTTCATCACGCGACATTCCGGCGGCGTCCAGAAGCGGCACCGCCATAACGATGTCGAACTCGCTGGTCGACGCGTCGGAATCGGCGACGGCGGCAACGACGGCCCCATCGGCGATTTCCGGGGCTGTCCCCCGGGGACCGACGAACAGGGGATTGACGCTGGGCTGGTCGGTCAGGATTTTCGACAGTTCCGCCGGCGTTTTCGGCCCGGTCAGGGAGAGCCTGACATTGAAGGCCCGAACCCCGTCGGCGCCGATGGCGTCATTGACGCCGACGACGGAAAATCCATCCGGGACCAACTGGAAGGCGTTTCTGAGAGCGCTCCGGAAATCCTCGGCGGTGAACTTCGGAATGCCCGCCTTTTTCGCCTCTTCCAGCGCGTCGGCATCGAGTTCGACCAGTTTGGTGCGGACGACGAACTCGCTGTAGCGACCGTTGGCGTCGGGCGTACCGTAGGACTGGAGGGTATCGCGGGCGTCGGGATAGTCGTGCAGTTTTTGATCGGCGACTTCACGCGCTTCCGCCATGGTCATCGCTTTGGCCGGCGCGATGTTCGCCAGAACGCCGCCGGTGAAATCCTGACCCAGGTTGCGCTCTCCGCGCCAAATGAACAAGCCCATCATGGCGGCGACGATCAGGAAGGAGACGATGAACACCGGCCTTCTGATTTTGACGAAGTTGAAGTTCGCGCCGTGGAACATGCGGTGCATTTTCAAATCGCCGATGACTTTGTATTCGATAAGCGCTTCGATGACCCAGCGGGTGACGACGATGGAGCAGAACATGCCGGACAGAAGGCCGAATATGAGGGTCAGGGCGAAGCCGCGCACCTGTTCCGTGCCGAAATGGTGGAGAATGAGCGCGGTCAGGATGGTGGTCAGGTTGGAGTCGATAATCGTCGTGAAGGCGCGTTCATAGCCAAGCGTGACGGCGCGGGAAAGCGGATTGCCGCGCTCGCGTTCCTCCCGGATTCGTTCGAAGATCAGGACGTTGGCGTCGACCGCCATGCCGATGGTCAGGACGAGGCCGGCGAAGCCGGAGAGGGTCATGGTCGCGCCGAACAGCGAGAGAACGGCCATGATCATCAAAATGTTCAGGACCAGCACCGCGTCCGTCACCAGGCCGGCGACGAGATAGTAAAGCGCCATGAAGACGATGACGGCGGCGGCGCCGATAAGCATGGCGCGCACGCCGGAGCGGATGGAATCTTCGCCCAGGGTGGCGCCGACGGTGTTGTCGTATTCTTTTTCTATTTTGACTTTGAGCGAGCCGGACTTGAGAACGACGTCGAGCTGCTGCGCCGAGTGCTGATCGAAGTTGCCGCTTATTTCGGCATTGCCGCCGGCGATGCGGGACTGAATGACCGGGGCGGATTGCAATTGACCGTCGAGCACGATGGCGAGGCGCTTGCCGAGGTTGCGGTCGGTGACGCGTTCGAATTCGACGGCCCCGGCCGAATCGAACGAAATGGCGACGCGCCAGCTTGCCCTGGCCGGATCCGGCTCGGCGCGGGCGGAGGCGATGGAGTCGCCGCGC
>DAIPJX010000103.1:0-8149 GCA_036770065.1 Planctomycetota bacterium | reverse complement strand
TGCTTCCGAAAACGGCGGCGCGGACGGCGCGGTTGAAGACAATTCGGAGGAAGAGGCGCAGGACGACAACGCGGAATCGGCGGAAAAATAACCGGCGCCCGATATTTGAACTGTCATTTTCCGCCGTCCGGCACAGCCCCGGGCGGCGGTTTTGCTATGCGTGTACGGATGCTACCCGATCATGACCCTGCCGATCGGCTGGTTGATTTTCACGCGCGAAGGCCGAACCACCCAAAGCGCAATGGAAAGAGGGCCGAGCCTCCCGACAAACATGGAGACAATCACCCACAACCGGGCCGCTGTCGTAAGCTCCGGGGTAAAGTCCATGGACAGGCCGACCGTGCCGAAGGCGGATATTTGTTCGAACATGAGTGTTTGCAAATCCTGCCCGGGGTTCGTAATCGACAGGATAAAAACGCCGACAATATTCCAGATGACCGTCACCGCCATCAAAATGCGCGCGCGACTGACCAACTCGGGCGCTATGGTGTACCCGAACATGTTGACGTTCGAGTCGTTCCGCAAATTCGCCCGTATGCGGGCGGCCCAAATCGCCAGGCTGGTCGTTTTGATGCCGCCCGCGCACGAACCGGGCGATCCGCCGATAAACATCAGAAGCAACATGACAAGAATCGTCGGAAGCGGCAGCCGCGACTGCGCCTGAATGCTGAAACCGGCCGTTCTGCCGCTGATCGTTTCAAATACGGCCTGCCACAGCGTCGTCTTTTCGTCTCCGGAGCCCAAACAATAAATGAACAGGACGCCGACCGCAATCAAAAGCGCCGTCATCGACAGGACAACCCTGGTGTGAAGCGAAATATACCGGGGCTTGTGCGCCCGCCGGCGCAACTCTCCGGGAAGACGGTACAGTTCATTCAGGACGATATGCCCAAGACCGCCCAGCGTGACCAGAACTAAAATAAGCGCAAGAAACGGATAGTTGGTCAAAAAACCCGACAACCCGTCCCGGTAGAGGGTAAAGCCGCTGTTGCAAAACGCCGAGGCGGAATGGAAAATCGCCGACCATACGCAAAACCACGGATCGCTCTCCCAATGATGCGGCGCGAGCGCGATACCCATTCCCAAAGCGCCAGCCGCCTGAATCAGCGCGGTAATGCGGAAAATGGCCATGAATGTCTGCTTGAATTCGCTGGCCGCGTCATTTTGGAAAAACGCGTTGGCGGTGGCGGCCTGCTGCTGCATCGAAAGGCGCCGTCCAAGAATGCGGAATCCCAGGCTGGCAAACGACATGATCCCCATGCCGCCCATTTCCATCAGAAGGAAAATGACGAACTGCCCGAAAAAGGAAAACGTGTCGGCGACATTGACGACCGAAAGCCCGGTGACGCAGGCGGCGGATACGGCGGTGAACAACGCGTCCACGACCGTGAATCCTTTCACCGAGTCCACATGCGCCCACGGCAGCCAAAGCAGGACGGTGCCGGTCAGGATGAACGAACCGAACCACATGAACACCATGTAGGTGGGAGAAATGCGAGCCCGTCGTTTTCGCGTCATAATTGATGCCACGTCGTGTTTTCCCGGTCTATTGATTTTCAAAGGGGTCTTGCGCTTTTTCCAGGATCTCCAGGCTTTCCTTCTTGCCGATAACCAGAAGCGCGTCGGAATCTTTTATCAAAAAACCGGGACCGGGGAGAAACACCGTGCGTTCGGGAACGTGCTCTTTGACGGCGACGACGAAAATGTCGAAGCGCTTGCGCAAATCAAGCTGAATAAGCGTTTTCCCCATGGCCCAGTCGGGGGGGGTGATTTGCATGACCATGTAATTGTCCGACAGCGGAATAAAGTCGAGAAGATTCGGGTTGGTCAATTGCGTCGCCAAACGGGACGCGGTCTCGCGCTCGGGGAATACAATGGAATCGGCGCCGATGGCCTTGAGAATTTCTGCGTGATCGCGGCTGGTGGCTTTCGCGTGAATGCGCGGGAGCTTGAGCCGGCGAAGGTGAAGAACGGTAAGAATGGACGCTTCCATGTTTTCCGACATGCATACTACGGCTTCGTCGAAATCGTCGCCCACCACAGCCGACAAACTGGCAAAGTCGCGGCTGTCCAAACAATACGCCCGCTGCACCAATTCCCCGACTTCGTTAATGACGGACTGGTTTCTGTCTATCGCGAGCACCTCGCATTCCTTCGCCAGTTCCGTCGCCAAATGACGCCCAAACTGTCCAAGCCCAATGACGCAAATGCGTTGATGGTTAGCCATGACGCGGTCCCCATTCTTTGTCCAAACGAAAGCATTGAGTGTACTCCCTCCCTCCCGAAAGCGCAAGACGGAGAAGCAGATTCTGTGGTTTGGCAGGAAAACCACATTTGTGTGCTTTTTACTTGTATAGCCGGGATGATCTTGGTAGTATGGAACAAAGTGCCGCACAATGACGTGGTTTGAGATCCTGTGCGCCGCAGTACCCCGATGCATCCGCCGCCGCTGCCCCGTCATATAACGGCGGGATTTGCGGATTGCTCGCCAAGAGGACAATACAATGAGCGATGGCGATATTGAACAATACCTTCAGGAAATAGGGCGATTCCCGCTCTTGAACGAAGAGGAGGAAGTCACGCTCTCACGACGCGTCCTCCAGGGAGACGGCGATGCACGCGACGAAATGATCAAATGCAACCTCAGGCTTGTGGTTTCCATAGCCAAATGTTATTCGAATTGCGGACTCGTTCTTCTGGACGTGATCGCTGAAGGCAATTTGGGCCTTCTGAAAGCGGTCGAGCGTTACAATCCCGAGAGCGGACGCCGTTTCTCCACCTACGCGTCATGGTGGATTAAACAAACCATCCGAAGGGCGCTCTCCTCCAAAGTGAAAAACGTGCGTGTGCCGACATACATGGCTGAAATGGTCAGCCGGTGGAAACGCGTCTCGTCCGAACTCGCACAAGAACTCCATCGGGCCGCAACACCCGAGGAAATCGCGGATTCAATGGACCTGAATGAGGAACGGGCCGGTGCGGTGCAAAAAGCGATCGGGGCAGGACATTCCTCCTCGTTCAGCGTCGGGGGCAGGGGGAGGGATGAAGACGACGATTTGGATGAACTCTTGGCGCAGGCGGGAAAACAATACAACGCCAATGAGCACCAATCCTCCATCCACGAGGAAGCGAAACTCGAAATTCTCATGTCCTGTCTCGACCGCCGCGAGGAAACGGTTGTCCGCATGCGCTACGGCATAGGACTGGACGAGGCACTGACACTGGACGCAATCGGAGACATCTTCTCCCCGCCCATCACGCGCGAACGCGTCAGGCAAATAGAAACGCAGGCCCTGAAGACCATGATCCGCATTCTGGACGAAGAGGAGCGAAAAGTCTAATGGGCACAAACACCGAAATGCTGGTGAAAAATATCGTCGATCTCCCAACGCTGCCGCAAGTCATCACCACCCTCATGACTATGCTTGACGACCCCGACTCCTCGGTCAGGGACATCAACAACGTCATGGGAAAAGACCAGACGCTGGTCGCGAAAATGCTGAAGTTGGTCAACTCCGCCTTCTACGGCATCCCGACCCGGGTCAATTCCGTCTCGCAGGCGATCGCAATCCTCGGATTCAAAACCGTGAAATCCATCGTTCTCTCCGCCAGTATCATCGGCATGTTCGACGGCGACGACGAGGATTTTTCCTATTACGAATTCTGGGCCAATTCGCTGGGCGTCGGCACGATCAGCCGCTTCATCATCCTCCGCCTGTCCGAAGATCCGCTTTCCGGATGTTCCGTACTCCACCCGGACACGGGATTCGTGACCGGACTCCTGGGAGGCATTGGAAAAGTGATATTGGAACAGTATGGGCACGATGATTTTTCGCAAATCATCATGGCGGCGAAACTCAGAAAAATCCCGTTCGTCGAGGCGGAAAAAGGCATTCTCGACACATCCTACGCGTCACTCGGCTTCTGGCTGGCAAAAAAATGGAATCTGTCGGAAGAAGTGCAGATTCCAATCAAATACCAGGACCATATTGAAAACTGCCCGCAAGAACACAAGGCCATGGCCGCGGTCCTGGCCATGGCGAAATACCTGTGCCGACTCAAACGATACGGCCATAGCGGCGATTTCGATGATCCGCCGCGACCGCCGAAAGCAGCCGCGCTCGCACTCTCCCTGACAAAGGATACGCTCCCCATGCTGACCGACGGACTGGCGGACGAATTCACCCGGGCGGAATCGTTTTTGTCCATGATACGAAGCTGAAATATTCCTGGCTTTTGCCTGCTTGTGCATCGCCTTTCAATCCCTATACTTCATTCAGGGGATTTGTTTTTTTTCGAAAGGACACGCATGAACCGGAACCGCTCGCCACTGGAATTAATCGGCAACACGCCGCTTATAGAAATGAAAGCCTTCGTGCAGGAGTACGATCTGCCCGCAAGGTTGTTCGTCAAACTGGAAATGGCAAACCCCTTCGGTTCGGTCAAGGACAGAATCGCGCTCGCCATGATCGAAACGGCCGAAAAAGAAGGCAAACTCAAACCCGGCTCGACCATTATCGAACCAACTTCGGGAAACACCGGCATCGGACTCGCCGGCGTCGCCGCGATTAAAGGCTACCGAATCATCCTCACCATGCCGGAAACAATGAGCATGGAACGGCGGCAATTGCTTCAGGCCCACGGCGCCGAACTTGTCCTGACCGAGGGGAAACTGGGCATGAAAGGCGCAATCGCCAAAGCCGAAGCGCTGGCCCGGGAAACGCCCGACAGCTTCATCCCCGGGCAGTTCGTGAACCCGGCCAATCCCGAAACGCACTACCGCGCCACCGGACCGGAAATTTGGCGTGACCTGTCGAATATCGACATGCTCATCGCCGGCGTCGGAACAGGCGGCACCATCAGCGGGTGCGGAAAATATCTGAAAGAGCAAAAGCCGACCGTTCAGGTGATCGCGGTCGAACCTGACGATTCACCGGTCCTCTCGGGGGGGCAGGCGGGTCCGCACAAACTCCAGGGCATTGGCGCAGGATTTGTCCCGGAAACGCTGGATACGAAAATTTGCGACGGGATTGTGCGCATCACAACCGAGGACGCGTTCCGCGCCGCACGCGACGCAGGAAGGCTTGAAGGAGTGCTTGTGGGAATATCGTCGGGCGCCGCGCTGGCGGCGGCGGCGATCATGGCGAGGAAGCCGGAGCACAGCGGCAAATACATCGTCGTCATCGCGCCGGATACGGGCGAACGGTATTTGTCGACAGGATTGTTTTCGTAATTGTTATAACGGACCGCCGATATCGTCGCGGCGAATGCTGACGGTGTCGCCGGTGTAATGGAAAAATAACCGCTCCGCAGTGGACAGGACTTGGCTCCGAACCTCGTCCAGCGGGGCGGCTATGGTACATCCGGCGGCGCGCATGTGCCCGCCGCCGCCGTATTTGGCGGCAATGGCAAGCGCATCGTGCGGACTGGCCGTCCGAAGGCTGATCTTGACCGAAGGACCGTCCGGGGTGTCGCCGCCCGATTCGTATAAAAATATCGCCACCTCAACCCCGGCTGTATCGCGAATCAGGTTGATTAAATCCTGCGCCCCCTCCATCCCGATTCCGGCTTCGAGAAAATCTTCCCGGCGAAGCCATGACAAGGCCATTTTCCCCTGTTCGTACAGTTCCAGCCGCCCAAGCAATTTCGCCTGGAGTTTGCGCTCCTCAACCGCGACGGACTGGTAAATATTGCAGGCTATTTCAGCCGGAGCCGCTCCCGCCCGAAGGCAAACCGAAGCGGCCGCCAGCGCGGCCGGCGTCGTGTTCTCATACGAAAAGCGTCCCGTATCCGTGATTATCGACGTCCATAACGCATTGCCCGCCGCCAGCGTCAACTGCCAGCCCGCCTCCTGGCACAAACGGACAATCATCTCGCCCACCGAACTCGCCGACGCATCAATCCAGACGGCGTCGCCAATGCCCGCGCTTGAAACATGGTGATCGATATTGAACACGGGCAGCTTGCCAAGCGCCGAACGATTGATTTCATCCAGACGGTTGGCGTCGCCGCAATCGAGCACGCCGAGGCAATCGAAATTGCTGTACCAGTACCCGGAATGGAACTGCTCCATCAGATCGCAGTTGAGAAAATACAGGTTGGTGGGAATAGGCGATACGTTGACGACGGTAACGTCATGCCCGAGCGCTCTAAGCACCCAGCCGAGCCCCAGGCACGATCCAAGCGCATCCCCGTCCGGACGCTGATGCGCGGTGAGCGCTATGCGGCTGGGAACGGGAAGAGATTGCAAAAATTCGAGAACGGCTTTCATGGCAACTCGAGCTTCCCGCCGCGCGGTATGACAATCCCGCCCTGCCGCTCGCGTTCATACTGTTTGGCCTGTTCGACCAACTCGTTGACCGCGTCCTTGATGGCCTGGGGGAAAGCTTCGCATGCCGCGCGCAACGTGTCGGCCTTGATCTCGGCCTGGACCGGGATCGGACCGTGGGGCGTCATGATCTGGGCCGTTCCCATGAAAACGGCCGGCCGGGTCGGATCGGGATCGCCGTCAAGCGTGACCGGCGACAAACGCTGAATGGAACCAAGACCAACATCGGTGAACGATTCCTGCCTGTACAGATTCTTCAACTCAAACTGCTCGCCGGAAGATCCGGAAGCGTCCGTTTCGACAAGCGCCATTTTCTACCGCCTTTCTTCATCCGGACTCGGAGCCGATGCAGTCGGCATAATTTCCAAATCCTTGTACTCCCCTTCGCTGCGGGAAGGCGTGGAAAACATTTTCGCAAGGCCAAGGGATTCCAGGCGATTATAGGTCGCGGTCTTGACGCGGATTTTCAACCGCTTGCCCACTTTTCCCGTCAAATCGCGCGCTTCGCACAACATGCCGATAAGCATGCTGGGCAATGCCGATGCTTCGGAAATGTCAAGAACTACTTCCGGCTCACCACTTTCCTCTGCGAGGCTGGAAACGATATTCATCATTTCCATACCGGCGCGGGATTGATATCGCGGGTCGAAGCGATCGGTCAATTTGAGTACATTGCCCTGAACCCGGAACCGCTCTATGGATGTCCTGTCTTCATTCGCCATGTGTATCCCCTAGCAATTTCAATGCCGGGCCGCAACGCGCCGCGCGCCGCCCGGAACTGCGGAAAAGACTATGCTTCCTTCTTTTCCGCCGCGGGCTTGGCCGGCTTGATCCAGCGTTTGCGGCCGCGAATCTTGACCCGAACGTACCCGGCTTCCGCGCGGTTGCGAATTTTTTGTTTCTTCTTGCCCTTGATGTACCGAATCTTGTACTCCATGCAACGTCTCCTCGGATAATTGTCATTCTGGTAATGCGGGGCGTAAATGCCCCTGCTCAAAATCGTACCCTATTCGTTCGTTTTTTTCAAACGATTCCGGAAATAATCGGCGATCCCTTCGGAAGGAATCCGGTGTTGTTCCATGCTGTCGCGCTCGCGGACCGTCACCGTGCCATTTTCCAGGGTCTCCGTGTCGATCGTCACGCACCACGGCGTGCCGACCTCATCCATGCGGCGATAGCGGCGGCCAATCGCGGCGGATTCGTCGTAAAACGAATTGATCCCCTCGGACAACAACTCCTTCATAATGGCTTTCGCCTTGTCGGGCATGCCTTCCTTCTTCACCAGCGGGAACACCGCGACCTTGATGGGGGCTATGCGCGGATGGAAACGAAGAACCGTGCGGACATCGTTCTTCTCCTTGTCCACCACCTCCTCGTCATACGCGTCACACAAAAAGGCCAGGGCGGCGCGGTCGGCGCCAGCGGCCGGTTCAATAACGTACGGCGTATAGCGGCGCTTGGACTCGGTCTCGAAATACGACAAGTCCTTGCCGGAATATTCCGAATGCTTTTTCAGATCGTAATCAGTCCGGTTGGCGATGCCTTCCAGTTCGCCCCATTCGCCTTCGCCCTGCGGGTTTTCGAAGGGATAGAAATACTCCACGTCGACGCATGCCTTGGCATAATGGGCAAGCTCGCTTGTCTCGTGCGGGCGCATGCGCAGCTTGTCCTTCTTCATCCCGAGCGAAATGTACCAGTCGAAACGGAACTTCGACCAATACTCGTACCACTCCTCGTCCGTCCCCGGTTCGACGAAAAATTCCAGTTCCATCTGCTCGAACTCGCAGGTGCGGAAGGTGAGGTTCTGGGTGGTGATTTCGT
>DAIPJX010000296.1:0-2285 GCA_036770065.1 Planctomycetota bacterium | reverse complement strand
AGGAAGTGCTCTACCTACTGAGCTACAGCAGCGTTTCGTCAAAAAAATTTTCCACCAGCGCTCGTGGGCGCTGGTGGGAGAGAACAATTAACCATTTTTCCATCATCATGTCAATACAAATTTCATTTTTCAAAGATATATCCGCTTCCGCTGTGTTTGAGAACGCCGACGCCCGGAAACGGCAGGTGCATTGCGGCGACGGTAATGCCTTCGTCGGCCGCCTGGCTAAAAATCCGCTTCCGGGCCGCGACGGCTTCCACGGGGTCGACGTCATATGTCACCGCCACGTCCGGATTCGCGAGTTGTATGCCGCCGATATGAATGAGGTCGCCGATAATCAGGAGCGTTTTTCCGTCGGCTTCGAGCCGATAGACCGTATGTCCGGGCGTGTGGCCGCCGGCGTCGCCGCCGATGACGCCGGGCACGATTTCGCGGCCCCGGTCAAACGCGTTCGAGCGCGCCCCGTACACGGAGAGGAATTCGGTGCCGCGTTCGTTCCATTTGTCGACTTCGACTTTCGGAACGTGCAGGGTTGCGTTCGGGTAGACGGCATTGCCGTCGTCGTCGAGAAGTCCGCCGACATGGTCGAAGTGGAAATGGGTCAGGAAAACGGCATCGATGTTTTCCGGTTTGACGCCGGTTTTTTCCAGCGATTTGGCGATTTCCCCATTCGGCAGGCCGCTGTCGAAGAGGTAGTTTTTCCCGTTCATTTTCACGAGAAACGCATTGACGGACATTGCCATTGCGCCCGGTTCTTCCGCGCGTTTCAGGTCTTCCGCTCCGGCGCCGATCAGGAGATCGGTTTTGCCGTCCGCGGTCTCCGCGCCGCGCAGCGGAAGGATGGCCGGGCCGGTTGCGGGAGCGCTTTCCTCAGCCGGCGCGACGGACAAAAAAACAAGGGACAAAACCGCGGCAAACAGTGCGAGCATTTTCATGGAACGTTCTCCTTCCCCTCATGCGCCAAAATATGTGTTCCATTATATTCCGCCGGTTGGCCTTCGGGGAGAATGGTTTTTGAAATGCACAGGCCGACCGGCCTGTGCATTGGGCAAACAGCGCTCTTTTCCGTCCCGCCTATTCTTTTTCGTCCTTCTCGAGCATCTTGGTGTCTCCCGAGCGGAGCAGATGCGGGTTTTTGTCGTTGCGGAACCGTTCCAGCGCGCGGTTTTGCACGCCGGCATTGCTGGCTTTCAAATGGTTGAGCAGGTTTGAGACGTACGAATCCGCCACCAGTTCCGAACCTTCCAGAATGGCGATCGCCGCTTCCTGGGTATTCTCCTGGCGGTAGATTATTTTGAAAGCTTTTTTGAGCAGCGCGATGGATTCTTCGGGCACGTGGCGGCGGCGCAATCCTTCCAGGTTGAGGTTGCGGACGCGGACGGTGGCGCGGAACCCTTCCGCAATCATATAGGGCGGAATATCGACTCCAAGGCCGCTTGCGGGCGCGATAAAGGACATGGCGCCGACGGTGACGAAGTGGTGGATAAGGCAGGATCCGGAAATCCATGCCTGGTCTTCGATGGTGATGTGCCCGGCGAGCTGGGAAAGATTGGTGATGACGACATTGTTCCCGATGATGCAGTCGTGGGCGATATGGACGTAGGCCATAATCATGCAGTCGTTGCCGATTTTCGTTTGTCCGCCGCCGATGCCGGTGCCCCGGTTGATGGTGGCGAATTCGCCGATGCGGCTCCGGTCGCCGATGACGAGGTCGGTGTTTTCGCCCTTGAATTTCAAATCCTGCGGATCGCCGCCGACCACCGCCGATGTGCAGATAACGCAGTTTTTGCCGACCGTGGTTCGTTTCACCACGTGGCAGTGCGGCATAAGTTTGGCTCCGTCGCCGATGACGACGTCCGGGCCGACCACCGCGAAAGGACCTATTTCAACATCCTTCCCGAGCACCGCCGACGGGTGGATGATAGCGCTGGGATGTATGCGTTCCGCCATTACAGGACTTCCTTGATCAAAAACTCGTCTTTCCGAGCATGTGGTAACAGTATACTCACTCCGCCGGGCTTCCGTCAACTACGGCGAATTTTATCAATGCTTCACAAGTCACTTCGCCATCGACCGTGGCCCATGTTTTGACGACGCCGATGGTTCGTTTCATTTTAACAAATTCCGCGTGCAGGTACAGGCAATCGCCCGGCACGACCTGCCGCCGCCATTTGACGTCGTCGGCGGTCATAAGCACGGCTATTTTGCCTTTGCCGGCGAATTCCTTCAGCATCATGATTGCGCCCGCCTGCGAGAGCGCCTCGACTTGCAGAACGCCCGGCATA
>DAIPJX010000102.1:0-8166 GCA_036770065.1 Planctomycetota bacterium | reverse complement strand
TATGAAAATACTTCCGATTGGCCCGGAGAATGTTGTTTTGTTGTAACATATTTGTTTGTAGAGTATTATAGAAAAATAAAAGTAGGGTAGGCAGGATATTCATGCCGGAGTCACTTTGAATTCCGGAAAAACGATAAGGAATATTGTCGCCGATATCCTTGACCGGGTTGTGAAGGAATGTCCAAATAACCAAAAATATGATCAAATGCATCTCATGACAAAGGCCGCCTCTTGTACAGGGGCGGCCTTGTTATATGTCTTTTTGCGTCGCCGTCTTCGTCAGTCGATAACGTACGGTCGTTCGTTGTACGGATAGGCCGGATCGGTCAGGTGGCCGCGGCGCATGGAATCCTGAACCCAACGGTTGATCTCCTGCAAGGTCGCGTCGGCGGACTTGAACTGCGGCTGGCGCGACATTTCGTCGAACTTCATCTTGACGATGCGGTCCGCCGCCTTGTTCACCGACAACGCAAGCACCGGCTCGGTCTTGATCTTCTCAACCACATCCGTCATCGACGCGAGCGCCGAGGAAAGCGAATTGATCGTCGCCGCAACGGATTCCGGTTCAATGCCGGCGACAATCTCCCGCATCCGGCCGCTGATGACGCCCAAGTCGCCCGACAAGGTGTTGACATGGTCGATGAGCGATTCGATTTCATTATGCCGCCCCGCCAGGCTCCCGGTGACCGTATTGATGTTTTTGATCGATGCCGCCAGGTTGGCCGCGACTTCCTCGTTCCCGATCGTTTGGTTGATGCCGCGCCGGATATCGTCAATGCCGCCATTGACATTGTCCATCGTCGCCTCGGCCTGATCCATAATGGCAACCGCTTTGTCGCTCAGGTTGTCGGTAACCTTGCGGACGCTGTTGGTAATGCTCTGCACGTCTTCGGCGGCCAGTTCAATCTTGTCCTTGAGCGTGTCCGACAACTCGACGATGTTCTTCGTCGCCGTGTCGACGTTGTCGACGACGCTTTGGCCGCGCTGCAGAATCAGATTCGCCTGATAGGAAACGGCATCCATGTTGGCCGCAAGCGATTTGACGTTTTCACGAAACCGGCTGTCGCCGACAATCTGGTTCAGGTTGTCGGTGAGAATCGTCAATTGCTCCCCGAACTGGTTGACCTTGGCAAACAATTCGCCCATGTCGGGCAGGGGGGAACTGTCAAGGCGTTCCGCCTCGGCGACGGTCGTCGCTTTTTTGACTCGTTCAACCGAGTTGCTGGGAATAATCTCCATATATGCGTCGCCGACCAGGCCGGCCGTGGACACCTTCGCCGTACTGCCGCGCGGAATCAGCCTGTCCTCGTCGATATCAAGAACGATTTCCATGTCCGTCGCGCCCTGGCGCATCTGGATGCTGGCGACGCGACCGATTTGAAAGCCGCCGATCTTCACCGGCGCGCCTTCCTTGAGGCCGCCGACATTCGCCATGTCGACCACCACCCGGTAATGACGGCCCAAAATGGACGATGTGTTGCCCCACGCCATCAACATGACAATCAAAAGCAGCACGCCCGCGATAATCGCCGCTCCTATCGTCAACTCCATCGTCGCGGTGCTTTTTCTCCCCGCCATGGCAACTTCCCTTCCATCTATGATGTGTTACGCCACCGTTTGAATCGGACCGTCGGCTTCACCCCGGACAAACTGGCGAATCATCCTGTCCGTCTCCGACGCATTGTCGGGAAGGGCTTCCGTCCCCAGCCGTTTATACATTTCCGGCGGCCCGTCTCCCACCACCTTGCCGCCGTACAGCATGACCATGCGGTCCGCCACCTTGGTCGCCACATGCATGTCGTGCGTGACGACAACCGAAGTTACATTCGTATCTTTCAGCGACGCGTGGGTTTCCTTTATCAAATCCCCAATCGCGTCGGACATTATCGGGTCAAGCCCTGTCGTTGGCTCATCGTACAGAATCACTTCGGGGCGGCTGGCGATGGAGCGGGCGAGAGCCGCGCGTTTTTTCATGCCGCCGGACAGCTCGGACGGCATTTTTTCCTGTGTGTTCGGCAATCCCACCTGGCCCAGTTTTTCCGCGACGATAGAACCGATTTTGTCTTCGTCCTTCTCGCCCATCGCGCGCAAGGGGAACGCGACATTTTCTCCGACCGTCATGCTGTCGAACAGCGCGCCGCCCTGGAACAGCATGGACATCCGGCGTCGGGCAACGCCCAGTTCGTCGTCCGACATAGCGCTGATTTTTTTGCCGAATACCCAGATCTCCCCCTGATCCGGATCGAGCAGTCCAAGCATGAGCCTGAGCATGACGCTTTTTCCCGTGCCCGACGGGCCGATGACGACCAGCGTCTTTCCCTGCCTGACGTCCAGCGTTACGCCGGCCATGGGCTGGACGCGGCGCGTGCCCGATCCGAAACCTTTATGCACATCGCACAGGGATATCACCGAGCGTTCCGGTCCGGAGTCGACGGAAGGGGCGGGTGTTTCGTTTGGGCTGGATGCATCCGGCGTGGACGGTGGGCTTTCGCCGTTTTTGGCCAGGGTTTCAAATTCGTTCACCAGAGATATCTCCGTATCACATGCCGGAAGCGAACAGCGACAATATGGATCCGCTGAACGCCAGCCACGCCGTATCCAGCCAATACGCGACAAAGTCCCACACCGGCTGCGCGTAGAACAGGATGATCGACATGACGAGGTTTAAAATGAGAATGGCGATGCACGACGATACGTTGGCGCTGGTCGTGGCTTTGCCGACGCCTTCCGCGCCGCCGGTTGTTTTGAGGCCGTTTCGGCAGCAGATGAGCGCGATAGTCACGCCAAACACCAGTCCCTTGGACAATCCCTGGACATAATCGTACGGAATCATCCAGTCGCGGATTTGCGACCACTGGAAATGCCATTCCGCCCCAAGGACAAAAACCGTCATGACGAGACCCGCCATGATTCCTATGGCCATGGCGAACACGGTCAGGACCGGCGTCATGAAAAAGCTGGCGACAACCCGGGGGAAAACAAGATAATGCACCGGATCCGTGCCCATGGTGTCGAGTGCGTCGATTTGTTCCGTCACGTTCATGGTGCCGATTTCGGCTGTGATGGAGCAGCCGACGCGCCCGGCCAGCATCAGGCCGACGAGAACGGGGCCGAGTTGCCAGACCTGGGCTTTTGCGACAATCGCGCCGGTCCAGCTTTCGACGCCGAGAGTGACGAACTGGTTGTAGGAGGTGTAGGCGAGAACCGCGCCCGTGAACGCGCCCGTGGTGAGAATGACGGGAATGCTTTGCACGCCGATGAAATAAAACTGGGCGATGATTTCTTTTTTGTACCCCAGCCCCTTGCCCAGCCAGCGCAGGCACTGGAAGAGCAGCATGGCCACTTCCCCGACGCCCTTCAGGCCATCGGAGACAAGCTTTCCCAGTCCCATGACGAAGCTAAGCATTCTCTGGAATTTCCCCGTCCATCAATTGTCCGGCGGCGTTTCCACGCGGAATTCGGATAGTTGCAATCGTATTCAATAATGCCGTTATGAACAACTGTACATATCCGGGTTCCCGGTTGCAAGAGGGAAGGGCGGGGCGTTTCGTTCAATCTTCTTCTTCTCCGGAGAGCGGCGGATCCAGCGGATCGCCCGGGACGGTCAGTATGCCGTCTTCGCTGACGATCGGCGACGACAGGCGAACGCTGGCGGAACCGGGCCGCCGGCGTTGACTTCCGGTTTCCTCGATGACTTTCATGTTTTTCCATTTTCCGGTTCGGTAGCGCAAGTACAGGATCGCCGCGATGGAAAACACGCTGAACACCAGAATGCCCCACAACGTATAATATCCCGCTCCCAATTTATAGGCGACAATGCATGGTATGGCGAAAACGCACCAGCCGTTGACCGCCATGGCGATCATGCAGTATCTGGTGTCGCCCGCGCCGCGAATCGCGTTGCCGTACAGGATGAAGAACCCGTCGGCGAGAACGAAGAGTCCCGCCATCCTGAGGAAATTGACCGCCATTTCCCGGGTTGCCGGATTCATGGATTCGCCCGGCGCGAAAATCGATACGAGAAATTCCGGATGCACTTCGAACAGCACGCACATGAACGCCATGTATGTCAGGATGAGAATGCGCGAACTGCGCACCGCCTTGACGGCGAAGTTGACGTCCCGCGAGCCTATGCCGTGCCCGACCAGAATCGACGCGGCCGCCCCAAGCCCGAGCATGGGGACGAAGGCGACGCCGTTGACGCTGACGGCGATGCTGGAGGCCGCGCCGACATTGCCGCCCAGGGCGGTAATGCCGTACATGCTCATCAGGATATTGAAAACGGCGAACGAACCGACGTCCATCAGCATTTGGACGCCGTTGCCGAAGCCGAAGCGGAGCATGCGGCGCATCAGGCTGAAATCGAAAATGCGTTTGGGCAGCGTTCCGTATTCCCGCCGGTTCGATTTTCGGAGAAAAAGCAGGAGGAACGCAAGGACGGAGAGGGCGTCCGTGCCGATGGTGGCAAGTCCCGCTCCGACGATGCCCATGGCGGGAGCGCCCGCGAATGCGCCGATGGCGTTGAGGGTGTCGCCGAGACCTTCCAGCGGTCCGCCGCTCATGTGGTGCGTTCCGTCCGCGCCGAATATCAGCACCCAGTTCCCGACCACGTTCAGGAATATGCTGGCGAATCCGACCGTGACCACGGTCCATGTTTTATTGCGTCCGGTCCAGAAGCACATCAGGCTGGAGTTGAGGAGCGCGAACACCACGCCGGTCGCGAGCACGCGGAAGTAGGCTTCCTCCTCCAGGGCCTGGGCCGGGGGGTGGCCGATATGGAGAAAGACGGGGGCGATCGCCGACTGGAGGATGATCAGGACGAGGCCGGCGGCCAGGCTGAACAGGACGGACTGCCAGACGGCGAGTCCGGTCCGGTCGTGTCGTTCGGCGCCGGAGTATTGGGCGACGAAGGCGTTTGAATAATTGGCGACGCCCATGAAGAATGACGCCATCATGAAGGACGCCATGCCGGCGGACAGGGCTGCTGCGATGGAGCGTTCGGAGTGCCACGCCATCATCATTCTGTCGCAAAACAGCTTGAACGCAAAGATGCCCGACGCCATGATGAGCGGAAAGGCGACTTTGAAAACTTCGCCCAAATTGCCGGTGCGGACGGCGGGCGCGGATGAACTGGACATGAATGGACCCCATTGGACAAAACTGGAAGTAAAAAAAATACGGCCGGATTTTGTTCCGGCGCATCTTGGTTGTTGCCGCCTTCCCCTTCTATCTGTATTATAGGTGCCTTTTGGCATGAGTAAAGGGAGTTGTCTTGGCATCGCCACTCGACGACAGCATCCAGTATCTGAAGCATGTCGGCCCGGCCCGGGCCGAGGATTTTGCGCGGCTGGACGTGCGGACGATCAGGGATTTGATTTGGACGTTTCCTCGCGACATGTCGGACCGTTCCGATTTGCACACGATCGCCGACTGCCCCGAAGACAAACCCGTCACCATTATCGCCACTCCCATCGGCGTGTCGGAAAAAGTCATCGGCAAGGGCCGGCGCGGCGCGGGACGCCGCGCGCCCCTGACCATCACCACGGCGGAGATGACGGATGATTCGGGCAAAATTCTCGAAGTCGTCTGGTTCAACCAGCCGTGGCTGAAAGACAAGCTCGCCGGCAATACGGTCCTGCTGCACGGCAAGGTCAAGTTCTCCGGCGCCCGCCCCGTCATGGAGCATCCCGTCTACGAACTGACGCCGCCGAACCAGCCGGTTTCGACGGTGAATTTTGCCCGAATAGTGCCGATTTATCCCTGCACCGGCGGATTGAACCAGGCGGTGTGGCGCAAAGCCATGGAGTACGCGCTTGAAACGCGCCTGT
Organism: Planctomycetota bacterium; assembly: GCA_036770065.1. Classification (GTDB taxonomy): domain Bacteria; phylum Planctomycetota; class SZUA-567; order SZUA-567; family SZUA-567; genus JAJBSZ01. The sequence continues at coordinate 2,338 of DAIPJX010000102.1, read as the reverse complement.
CCGAACTGGAAGAACCGTTGAACGCCGAGTTGATTCGGCGGAAAAACTTCCCGCCCATACGGGACGCGGTGTACGCCATGCATTTTCCCGAGAATGCGGAAACCTGGAAGCGGGCGCGCCATCGCCTTGCGTGGGAGGAATGCTTTTTCCTCCAGCTTGCCGTCCTTGCCGCGCGGCGTCATGCGTTGCACGATTATCCGGGCCGGCGGTTCACCATCGGTCCCGAGCTGGACAGCCGGATTCGGAGGCTTTTTCCGTTTCGCCTGACGCCGGCGCAGGACCGGGTGATCAAGGAAATATCCCGCGACATGCAAAGCCCGCTTCCCATGCAGCGCCTGCTTCAGGGCGATGTCGGGTCGGGCAAAACCGCTGTCGCCGCCTACGCGCTTTTGGCCGCGGTCGCAAACAAGGCGCAGGTGTGCATTATGGCGCCGACGAGTCTGCTTGCCCGCCAGCATCATGAGACGTTCGAGCGCTTTCTTTCCAATAGCCCGAACGCGCGCGTTCGCATGGGCGTTCTGGTCGGCGGCATGCCGGCGGCGGAACGGCGTCTGGTGTTGGAGCGCCTCGCCAACGGCACGCTTGATATTGTGGCGGCGACGCATTCGGCTATTGGCGATACGGTCGTGTTCCACGATCTCGGGTTGGTGGTGATTGACGAGCAGCATAAGTTCGGCGTGCGCCAGCGCGGCGGTTTGGTCCGGAAGGGGGTGCGCCCGGACATGCTGGTCATGACGGCGACGCCGATTCCGCGCAGTCTTGCCTTGTCCGTATACGGCGATTTGGATTTGAGCGTTATCGATGCGTTGCCGCCGGGAAGAAAGCCGGTCAAGACGATTTGGGAATTGCAGTCAAGGCCTTCTCGCGCGTTCGAGTTGGTCAGGCGGGAACTTGCGAAGGGGCGGCAGGCGTTTATCGTATGCCCGCTGGTGGAGGAGAACGAAGACATCGACTTGCGGTCGGCGGAACAGGTTTTCGCCGAGCTTTCCGCGGGCGAGCTGAAGGGTTTTTCGCTTGAACTTTTGCATGGCAAAATGGCCCGGAAAAACCAGCAGGAAATAATGGACCGGTTCCGCCGGGGCGAAATAGACGCGCTCGTATCCACCATTGTCATAGAGGTCGGCGTCGACGTGCCGAACGCGACGGTGATGCTGGTCGAGCAGGCGGAGCGGTTCGGCATAGCGCAGTTGCATCAATTGCGGGGCCGGGTTGGCCGGGGGATGGAGCAGGGGTATTTCGTCATGCTTTCGGATTGCCGCGAGGGCGAAGCGGGCGAGCGCCTGACCGCCTTGATGGGTGCGGCGGACGGGTTCGCGGTGGCGGAGGCGGATCTTCGCATTCGCGGTCCGGGCGATTTTACCGGGACCAAGCAGCATGGTTTGACGTCTTTCCGTCTTTTCGATTTGATCCGGGACGTCGATATTTTGACCGATGCCCGTGAGGAAGCGCGTTCCATTCTGGATGCCGATCCCGAGTTGAGCAAAAAAGAACACATTCCTCTTCACCGTGAACTCACGCGTTTGTTCGGCAAACAGTGGGATCGGGTGGCCGGGTCGTAGAAGGATTGCGATTCGCTTTTGACGTATGTCGTAAGCGAACTGTCAGTGCCGTGATTGGCGGTATCGCCATCGCGTTTCGAAAAGCGGCTCCCGGTTTTTTCCGGTTCAGCCATGGCGCAAAAAAACCAGGCAGGCGCATAGCGTCTGCCTGGTTCGATAATTCGTATGGCGACAACCGTGAACTCAGCGGCTGTAGTATTCGACCAGAAGCTGTTCGTTGACCGGAACCCGGGCGTCTTCGCGGACGGGAAGGCGAACGACTTTGGCGGTCAAACCTTTGGTGTCGACGGCAATCCAGTCGGGCGAGACATAGCCGGATTTCTTTTCGACAATGTCGGTGACGATTTTGCGGGCGCCGGCGCGGTCGGAAATCGTGATGGTGTCGCCGGTGTCGACCAGATAGCTGGCGATGTCAACGCGCTTGCCGTTCACCAGGACGTTGCCGTGGCCGATGATCTGGCGGGCCTGGGGACGGGAGGCGGTGAAGCCTGCCGAGTAGACGACGTTGTCGAGGCGGCGTTCGCAGAATATCAGGAACGCTTTCGAGGTGTTGCCTTTGGTGCGGCGGGCCATGTTGAAGAGCTTGCGCATTTGGCTTTCGCGCATGCCGTAGTAGAACATGACTTTCTGCTTTTCAAGAAGGCGGCGGCCATATTCCGACTGTTTACGGCGGAACGGTTCCTGTTCGCGTTTCATGAACGCTTTTTCGACATTGGAATTGTCATATATCATAAAGCCGAGGCGGCGGCAAACTTTGGTTCTGGGTCCAAGATAACGGC
>DAIPJX010000295.1:0-2291 GCA_036770065.1 Planctomycetota bacterium | reverse complement strand
GATAATGGGAACGGAGCGCGGCTCGCCGTTTCCCGGCTGGTATCCGGCCTGAACGCAGAGTGTGTCGATATGTGACATGGCTAGCCCTTTCGTTAAAATTAGACGTTCATGATTGTATCGCGGCGGCGGCCCCATGGGAAGTGCCGGCCCGAATCGATGCGGCGTTTCAAAGCCCTTTCGGAAGCACGAAAAAATTCTACGAAGTGGGACAAAGGAATTCGGTGAGATCGGAACGAAGTATAGCGTCAAGTTCCTCCCACCGGCAACCGGGTGTGCGCGCAAAAATATAGCCGAAGGCCGACATTTCGGACCCAAAGCTCCGTTCGTCCAGCACCTCGGTCAGCCGCCCGCGAAGCGCCTGGTAGTCGAATCGCATCCCGTCCAGCGGCACGTCCGGCTTGTCGAGCATGATCAGGGAGTAGATGTCGTCCCGGCCGTTCGCGGCGATGGCGTTCCAGTCGGGACGCCGGTCGTCCAGAAAGTCCAGCCAGGTGCGGATGCCGAACGCGTGCCGCGCCAGATCGGTGGTGCAGCAGCCCGCGAAGCGAAGCGGATTGAACTCGATGGGGACGATGACGCCATCCTCCACCTCCCCTGCGACCCTAACCTCGACGTGGAAGGGAAAATCGCGCAGGTTCAGGAATTCTCCGACCCGGTCCAGGTACTCGGCGAAGCGCGCCGTCCACCGCGCCATCAAGCCGGGATACAGGCAATAGAGCCGGTCGCGCACGTCGGACGCGTCGGCGAACTCGTGCTTCATGACATTGAGGATCACCGCTTTCCCCTGCCCGTCATAGTAGGCGTCGATAGCGTATTCGTCGCCGTGGATGTATTCCTCGACCGAAAAATGCACGTCACCCAGCACTCCATCGGGATAGGCGGCCCGCCACTCCGGCAATTTGTCTCCGAGCGTCCTGCACGCCTCGGCCCAACCCGCCGCGTCATTGACGACGAACACGCCGACGCTGAAAAATCCGACCGAGGGCTTGAGCACCAGCGGAAAGCGAAGCTCCGCCGGGTCGACCCGCCGCAGTTCCTCGAACGTGTATTGCGCGAAATGATACTCGGGATACATCGGCCGCAGCGCCTGCCGCAGCGCGTGCTTGTCCTTCATCAGGCCAATGCCGCGAACGCGCTCCGGGTTCGAATCGTGGCGCAAAACCCACGACAAGGCATTTTCGCTGTTCAGGTACAGCCTGGATCCGTCTTTAAGCCGGGCGACAAACGTCTGATCGTCGACGAGGTTGAGGACATGCCGTTCGGCGCAGGCCTCGGCCGCCGGATTGCGGAGGACGGGAATGCGGCGTTCCGCCAGCGTGGCGCACATGTCGTCGGAAATGTACGGATAATCGAGAATCACCATTATAAAGCCTTTCCATAGGCCAAAATGTTATCAAGGAATTCCATGAACCGTCTTGGACCGCGATAAAGCGAAGCGTCTATCCCCACGGGCATAAACGGAGGCAATATCCGTGCGTCCACGGCACGGGCCAATAAAGCGACAGTGATGGGAGATGATACGGCAAGGAACCGCGTGGCGATGGGAAACGGGAAATATTGGCAAGTATGATCGCCCCCTTGTGCGTTGGAAAAAAGCGAGTGCCGTTGTTACCTGCGAGCCTGGGGCGATCCCTGCAGCACTCCTCGCGAAATTTTCACCTGTCCCGCCGGAATACCGGAATGATGGACAGGAAGACATCCTATCCCGCAACCGCGCCAAGTCAAGCGGTTTCATTTTTCGCATCTTCTCCGCTCCATTTCCACTTGCGAACAAAAATAATAAGGTGGGTCATTCCGAGCGTAGCGAGCATCCCCGAAGGGAGCGAATGGAGAGAGGAACCAGCCTTAAAATTGTCGCCAATCCCAATGCCGTCGTACCGAATCAGAGGTTGGTTCCTCGCTACGCTCGGAATGACCTTTTTTATCAAGAATCGCAAGCGAAAATTAAGCGCAAAAAAAACGCTTTCCTCAAAAATAATTGTTCACTTCCATGTGAACGCGGCTATTGTCGAGATTGTAGTAACGGTTTGGCCAAACCGAAACAAGAGCGGCTTTGGACCGGCTGCGGAAGAATGTTATAAGGTGCGCAACTTATGACAACTCCCGCAACGGTTCCGACTCCGCTCGAGCAGTACGCATCACCGCCTTCAACCGGCGCAAGAGGTTGGGTTGAAGGCAAAACGCACCACCCTTGAGGCCGGGCGGTCATGCCGGAATCTGGAGGGTCAAACTTACTATATGGGTACGGTACGCCGCTAAGTTCGAGATTCGGTAGGAGGCAACGCTTATTC
>DAIPJX010000101.1:0-8250 GCA_036770065.1 Planctomycetota bacterium | reverse complement strand
TATACCGCCCATGACGACAGGGGCGCTGTTGTCGACGCATTCGAAACCAGCAAATAAAACAGCGGGGAAACTACCGACCCCATTCAATACCGGGTTTGGTTGAAATGGATGCTGAAATTGCCGTATCAATAATGTCATGCGACAAGAAGAAGCGTGCCGATTGCAATGCAGGCAAGGCCGATAGCCGAAATGCGGGAAATTTTTTCGTGTAAAACAACCATGCCGAACAACACGGAAAAAAGAATGCTCAATTTGTCTACCGGAACGACAATGCTGACGGGGCCGCTTTGAAGAGCGCGGTAAAAACAGAGCCAGGACGCGCCGGTGGCGATTCCGGAAGCAATGAGATGCCGCCAGCCGCGCGTATCGATACTGGCGATATGGATTGCCGATTTTCGGGAAAATACGATCAACCATGCCATGACGGTCACGACGACAGTGCGAATGGCGGCGCCCAAATTTGATTCGACGCCTTCAATGCCGATTTTCCCGAGAATGGCGGTGAGCGCGGCGAACACCGCCGACAGGACGGCGTACAGGAACCATCCGTTTTTTTCGTCCGCTTTGTCCGCGGGCGGCTCTTCCCTTTTTTTCTCAATCATCAACCAGGTGCCGCCGCCGATAAAAACCATCGCAACGGCTGTCGCCGCCGAGACGGGTTCGTTCAGGAAAAGAAAAGCCAGGAGCATGGTAAGGATGGTGCTGGCCTTGTCGATCGGAACAACCTTGTTGATGGCGCCGGTCCGGAGCGCGCGAAAATAACACAGCCATGATGCGCCCGTCGTCAGCCCGGAAGCGATGAGAAAAACAAAACTCCCGATATCAATGCTGTGAATGGTTGAAAACGATCCGGTCAGAAAAACCATGAACCAGGCGAAAACAAGAACGACGAGCGTTCGAATCGCGGTGGCGAGATTGGAGTCCATTGCCTGCACGCCCATCTTCGCCAGGAGCGTGGACGCGCCGGCGAAAAACGCGGATGCAAATGAAAAAACAAGCCACATGTCGACTCCGGAAACGACTGATGCGGACGTTGATTGTGCATGGAACGATTCGCCCATTGTAATCGCCGAACAAACAAAGTCCATACGCATGCCGGCTGCGTTTGATCCGCCAGCGCCTTGTGTTCGCCGCCTGTTCTGGTATCATTTCCTCGTCCGGAACGGACGAACGGGATGCGTTCCCGGCTTTGGGAAACGATTGGGAGGGGACAGAAATGGACGGGCGGATAAGCATTGGCAGGGCGGAACTGGCGGATCAAGGAAATCTGGGGGTGCTGCTCCTGGCCGTGTACGGATCCGTCATGCGCTCGGAAAACGCCGCCGCCGCCGCCGCGCGCCTTCCGGTGTCCAGCCTTGAAGACGAACTGATGGCGGCGGATGATTTTTACTTCAGCACGATTGAACTCATGGACTGCTGTTATCTCGCCAAAGCGGATGGCGTTCTCGTCGGAGCGGCATGCGTCAACCCGTATGTCAACGAATTGCATTATGTCGCCGTTCTGCCCGAATATCGACGGAAAGGCATCGCTTCCAAACTGGTTGAACTCGGCTTGGCGGAACTGGCCCGGCGCGGTTCCGATCATGTCCGGGTGGAAGCGGCGCTCGCCTTTGCCGACGACGGGGGAGAGAGGTTTGCCGAACATCTTGGTTTTTCCCTTGTTCGCCGATCCGTCATGATGGCCAAGGCTCTGTGAACGAAAACCCCATATGCCGCAATGGAAATGCAAGGGGTCGTGTGGTCCGGGGTTGCATTTTATGAGAGAAAACGGACAATACAGGAAATATGGCTTCAGTCATGGCTGAAGCATTTCTTACTGGCCGGATACGCTCGCATGCGCTCGAATGCTCGAAACCTGTTGCCGTTGCTCGCTTTGGGTGTGGTGCTTACAATATTGGCCGCCGCATTCAATTATGCCGTTTACGAGCGCCGCCTGCCTGCCATGGCCATAGGCAACCCGATTATCGAACGCGATCGAATCAAGTCCAGACAGCAAAACGCGCCCCTTTCGCGTATTTTTGCCGGGTTGGTCAACATTTCCGATGATTTTATTACCGACGTCATGTATGCGGTGCGCGGTCCCGGCGAATTCCCGCCGACGAATGATCGCATAGCCGTTGTTGCCATTGACGAAGACAGCCTGCTCAGACGGCCGTGGCCATGGTCGCGGCGCGACATGGCGCATTTGATGGACAAGGTTTCGGATGCGAAGGTGGTGGGGCTTGATCTGGTGTTTCCCGAGCCGGATCGAACGTCCCTGAACAAGTATGTCGGCGCTGTCGGCGATTTGTTCGGAGTCGAACTGAATGCGAAAAACATTGCGCCTGAAATCATGGATAATGATTTGTATTTTGCCGACGCCATGAAAAATGCGACCATGGTGATTGGGAACTTCATCCATGACGGCGAACAGGTCGGGGAAAAGATCGACGGCATGGCGGCGCCGTATGAACTGCGCGTCGTCAATGAAAGCAATCGGCCGATCGAGCCGGCGGACGTTTTGCTGAAAATGGGCGATAGCCTTATTGCCGACTTGGCGCTTATTCGGGCGACGTCGTCGCTTGCGGGCGAAGGGTTTGTCAATCTGTTCCCGACGCCCGGCGGATCGGTGAGAACGCTGCCGCTGTTCGCGCACGTGGCCGATACAGCATTTTCAACCGGGACGGAACAGGCGCGCCGAATGTATCCGTCTCTCGTCATGGAAGTCGCGCGCATCGCTTTTGGCGGGGACGGATATCGTTTGGTGGTGCGAAACGACATCGTCGCCATGCCGGAAATGCACGCCCGGAATTCACGCGGCGACCGGCACCCGGTGAGGGAAGTCGTGGTGACCGGGGGCGGGAGGGATTTGCTGTCCATCCCTCTGGACGAATTGGGCGCGCTTGAACTGGGGTATCGCGAACCGGCGACCGACTACCGGGTATACCCGGCCTGGGAAGTCCTGGACGGCATGCATAACGGCGAGTTCACCGACAAAATCGTCCTTGTCGGCAGCACAGTGGAAGGGATTGGCTTTATCGTTTCCACAGGCATGCCGGATGCGGACATATCGGTGGTGGAAGCGCACGCGAGCATTCTTTCCGCGATTCTCAAAGGCGATTTCATGGACAGCGGCTACCAGGACGACTATTCCTGGCAGCAGATATTTATCCTCGCTTCGGGCTTGCTGGTCACGGTGGCCATTATTTTCGGCAATTTGGCCGCGGGAATGATCGCGTCGGGCGTGTGCCTGCTCCTTGTCACCATTGGCAACTACTTCCTGTTTTTCCGGCGCGGACTGGATGTGGGCGTTACTTTGCCGGCACTGTCCACTCTGGCCGTGCTGGTGGTGCAGATGATCGCCAAGTACCTGATTGTCGGCCGCGAACGCCGTTTTATCAGAAAAGCGTTTCAGCTCAACGTCAGCCCGTCCATTCTCGGCTATCTCGAATCGCACCCGGACCGCTTGTCCTCCTTGCAGGGAGAGCACCGGGACATGTCCGTTCTGTTCACCGACATTCGTGGCTTCACCAGTTTTTCCGAACGAATGACGGCGCCCGATCTGGCGCGCTTCCTTAATGAATATTTCACTCCCATGTCCGATATCGTCATGAAAAACATGGGAACGGTGGACAAATTCATCGGCGACGGGTTGATGGCGTTCTGGAACGCGCCGACGGACAACCCGGATCATGCGCGCGACGCGGCGCGGTCCGCTCTCGACATGGTGGACAAGCTGGGCGAATTGCAGGCGGGATGGACCAGCCGGGGCCTTCCCCGCATCGCCATCGGCTGCGGCATTAATTCCGGCCCGATGTTCGCCGGGTACATGGGATCGAACAGCCGGAAAAATTACACGGTTATGGGCGACAACGTCAACATCGCCAGCCGTCTCGAAGGGTTGAACAAGCTCTACTCCGCCAGCATCCTGATAACCGAGGCGACCAAAAGCCAGCTCGGCCACGACTTCACCTGCCGGGTGGCGGACAAGGTCAGGGTGAGCGGCAAGGCGGAGGCCGTGATGATTTACGAATTGCTTGGCGCCGGTCCCGTGTCCGACGAGGAGTCGGAGGAGTTGGCCGCTTTTGCCCGTGTGTTCGAGTTGTATCAGATGCGGGAATTCGCCACGGCGGAATCTCTGCTCAAGGAACTCGTGTTTATCCGCCCGTCCCCCTTGTATAAAATGTACCTGGACCGGCTGGCGATTTACAAGGCGCTGCCGCCGCCGCAGGACTGGGACGGAACGTTTTCCATGATGCACAAATAAGACGGGCGTATGCGGACGGGACAGGGTAAAGCGCGGATGAAATTGTATATCGACATGTTCTTCGTGTTTTTCCGCATCGGGCTGTTCACCCTGGGCGGCGGGTACGCCATGGTCCCGTTGATTGAACGCGAAGTGGTGCAAAACAAAAAATGGCTGGAAAGCGCCGATTTTCTTGATGCGCTGGCTATCGCCCAATCTCTGCCCGGCCCGATCGCGGTCAACACCGCGGTATTCGTCGGCTATAAAAAACGCGGCATAACCGGTTCTTTCGTCGGCGCATTGGGTACGGTGCTGCCGTCGTTCATCTGCATGCTGGTTATCGCCATGTTCTTTTCCCACATCAGGGAAAATCCGGTTGTCGCCGCCGTATTCACGGGCATTCGTCCGGCCGTGGTCGCGCTTATCGCGGCGTCGGTGTGGACGCTCGGATCGAAGGCGAAGCTGAACTGGTTCTCCGGCGGCATAGCGCTTGCGGCGGCGCTTGCCGTGTGGCAAATCCGCGTGTCGCCGGCGTGGGTGGTGGTGGGGCTGGCCGCCGTCGGATGCCTTTTTCCCATAAACGGGCGGGACGACGCGTCCGGGCCGGACGAGGAAAAGAGTCAACCGGAAAACAAAGGCGGGGCGCAATGAATCAGTACGGGGCCATTTTCGCTTCATTTCTCAAGGTCGGGTTGTTCGGCTTCGGCGGCGGGTACGCCATGCTGCCGCTCATCACCGAGGAAGTCGTGCATGTGCGCGCCTGGACCACATCGGCCGAATTCGCGGACATGGTGGCGCTGTCGCAAATGACGCCGGGGCCGGTCGCCTTGAATGCGGCGACGTATTTGGGCTATACGGTGACGGGCGTGTTCGGGTCGGTTTTGGCGACGTCCGCCGTGTGCCTGGCGCCGTTCGTCATCATGTACACGGTGTGCCGGTTTTTCATGGCGATGAAGGACAACCCGAGGGTTGCCGGCGCGATGCGGCTTTTGCGGCCGGCGGTTATCGGTTTGGTTTTGGCGGCGGCCCTTCTCTTGATGAACAGCCATAATTTCACGGACTGGAAAAGTCTTGCCGTTTTCCTGGTTGCGTTTGCGCTGACCGCGTTCTGGAAAATGCACCCAATCATTGTGCTGGCGGGGGCGGGCGTGTTCGGTTGGCTTGCGTATTGAGGCGTTTGGCGATGCGAACGCATATGACGATCCTGATTCTTTTGGCCTGCGTTCTTCTGACCGCCGCCCAAAAGCGTCCTGTCAATACGGTGAGGCCGCCGGTGATATCGCCTCCGGGCGGTGCGTTCGAACCGGGCGAAAATGTTTCCGTCGTCATACGGGCCGAGCCGGGCTGCCGCATTATTTACAGCTTCACGCACGCGTTTCCCAACTACGGGCAGGGTACGGAAGTGAACGGCGACGTTGTCGTCATTTCCATGCCGCAAAGTTCCAGCCGCTTGCGAGCGGTTGCCGTGCGCCCCGGCATGCCTGTGAGCCAGCCGACCGAGGCGAGATACACAAGGATGAAAAGCAAGTGACAATCGAGGAGAAAATCATATGTGCGTGCGCGATTGCAAAATCACCATTGCCCAATTGAATCCCGTCTCCGGCGATGTTGCCGGAAATGTTGATAAAATCAGCGAAATCTATCTTGATGCGGCGGAGCGGGGACGGGATCTCCTGGTAACGCCCGAATTGTCCGTGAGCGGATATCCGATCGGGGATTTGGCGAATGACGCTGGTTTTCTGAACATGGTCGAATCAGGGCTTGCCGCGCTGAAACGCGTTACCGCCGGTAGGCGAACCGCGTTGATGGTGGGCGCGCCGTGTCGCGACAAAAACGGCGTGCACAACGCGGTGCTCGTATTCCGGGATGGCGGGATAGTCAAGGGCATTCGCAAGAAAAGTCTGCCCCGCTATGGCGTGTTCGACGAAATGCGCAATTTCGTTCCTGATGCCGGGGTGCAGTTGCCGTTTAGTCTGGACGGCGTCAAGGTGGGCGTGTTGCTGTGCGATGACGCATGGGGTCCGGAGGCGGCGATGGAGCTTCGGGACAATGGCGCGCAAATTATTGTTTCCGTCAATGCGTCTCCGTTCTGTTCGGGGGGCCTGTATGCGCGCGTCACCGGCATAGTCGCCGAGCGCGTTCGCGCGACGGGAGTTCCCATGCTCTATGTCAATATGATCGGCGGCCAGGATGAATCGGTGTTCGACGGCGGATCGTTTTTGGTGGACGAGAACGGCGAACGGTTGTTTCAGATGCCGCAGTGGGAAGAATGCACGATGGACTTGGCCTGGGGCGGGGAAGTTGTGGGCGATTACCCCGACCGTATGGGGAACAAGTACCGCGCCATGATGCAGGGACTTGCCGATTATGTACGAAAAAGCGGATTCACCGACGTTATGCTCGGTCTTTCCGGCGGCCTTGATTCCGCTCTCGTCGCGGCGGTGGCGGGCGACGCGCTGGGTGCGGAGCACGTCCATTGTTTCCGCCTGCCGTCCCGGTATACGACCGACATGTCGAACGACGCGGCGGAATCCATGTGCCGCACATGGGGATTCCCGATGGAGACGCTCCCGATCGAACCGGTCGTGCGGGCGGCGGCGGAAGTTGTTCTTCCGCTTGCGCCGGACGGACTGAAATCGTTGACCGAAGAGAATATGCAGGCGCGCGCGCGCGGCTATCTTCTTATGACGATATCGAACGATCGCGGCCACCTGCTTCTTTCCACCGGGAACAAATCGGAAATCGCCGTCGGCTACGCCACCCTGTACGGCGATATGTGCGGCGCATACAACCCGCTCAAGGATGTATTCAAAACAACCGCGTACAGCATTGCCGAGTGGCGCAACAATAACCGGCCGGAAGGCCTTCTCGGTCCCGCCGGCGCCGTTATCCCGCAGGAAATACTCGACCGCCCGCCGTCGGCGGAACTTCGGCCGGATCAAAAGGATTCGGACTCGCTTCCGCCGTATCCCGTGCTGGACGGCATTCTCGAGGAAATGCTGGAACAACGCATGCCCGCCCGCGACATTATCGCCAAGGGGTTTGACGAGGCGGTCGTGGAGCGGGTGGCGCGCATGGTGAAGAACGCCGAGTACAAACGGCGGCAAGGCTGCCCTGGTCCGATGACGAGTTATCATCCATTTCTGCGCAATCGGCATTTGCCGATTGTGAACGGGTTCGGCGCATTTTCAAAAATAGGGGATTGAACCGACGATGGAATTGAGTGTTGCGCAAATAATCATCCTCGCTTTGGCCGGATTCACATACGGCATTTCGAAAACAGGCGTTTTTGGCATAGCGACGATTATCGTTCCGATGTTGTTGTATTTGTTCACGCCCGGCCAGGCGCTGGGAATCGCCATTCCCATGCTGGCCATGGCGGATACGGTGGCGATATATCTGTACAGAAAAACCGTGTGCTGGCGGTTGTTGCTGTTCGCTGTTCCATGGGCGCTGGCCGGCATTTTTCTCGGGTGGCGGGTGTTGTTGTGGGCGGATGCGATGCCCGGTCACGAAGGCGACGCGCTGCTCAGAAAATTGATTTCCGTTTTAATCATTTTCGTGCTGGTTGCCGGCGCCGCGGTAAAGGTTCTTCGAAAACGTTTTGAACCGGATACCGTCGATTCCGAGCGCATTCACGCTCCGTTCACGGTAACCCGGGTCGCGCTCTCCGGCCTGGTGGCGTTTATCGGCGGGTTCATCACCATGGTGTCGAACAACAGCGCGCCGGCCTGGGTGGTGCTCCTGATGCTGTTCCAGTTGCAGAAATATTATTTTTTGGGAACGGCCGCCTGGATTGTGTTCTGCCTCAATACGTCGAAAATTCCTTTTGCCGTCGATCTCGGCTACGTCAACCTGGACACGCTGTTGATTAACCTGTATATGATGCCGCTCCTGGCGCTTGGCCTGATCACGGGAAGAAAAATCGCCGCGAACATCAGCCAGCGTTTTTTCGATATTCTTACCCAATCCCTCGCATTTATCGGCGGCGTGTATCTGCTTTTGACGGCATAAAAACCGCCGCC
>DAIPJX010000100.1:0-8333 GCA_036770065.1 Planctomycetota bacterium | reverse complement strand
CGATATCCCATTATAGTATATCAAGATGATGGCGACGAGGGAAGCATCTTATCGGACACGGACGCCCGGTTTTTTCTAGGTTGTGGGGCAACGTTTGTTATAATAATGCCATATGGAAAGTACCGTACTATGAGAAAATTGCAAATATTTGAAACCATTCTGGTTGCTTCCGTCATCCTCTCGTTGGGCGGCATTGCCTGGCCAATGGCGATTCGCGCCAAGGATAACGCCAACCGTTTGCGCTGTTTGGAGAATCTCCGCCAGATAGGCATCGGAATTCGGCAGTGGTCGCTCATGAACGATTACGCCCTGCCGCCGGGCCGGGGCATGTCGGGTTTTTCCAATTCCGATACGGGCGAACCGCTCCCCGGCAACATGTACGCGATTGAACCGGGCCTGAACGCCCTATGGGACAAGGGACACGGCGTTATCAAGGATGTGGAAATATTCCGCTGTCCCGGCGATCCGTATCTCGAACCGCCGCCGGCGGTGGGAGAGGATTTCACTTCGGCCAATCAACTGTCGTACGGCATGACAGGTCATATTTATCCAACCGATCCGCCGAACAAAGTCGTCGTCGCGGACAAATCAAACAAGGCGATGCGGGACGGAAGATCGATAGCGACCATCAATCACAATCACCGGTTTGTCAATGTCCTGTTTTTCGACGGCAGCGTCGGCGCGTTCGACCGGCCGTATCTTCCTCCGGGTCGCGGTTCGGAAATCGGGAGCATTTATATTCGGGAAACGGGCGCGCCCAACGACACCTATATCGAGTAAAATCGCGGCATCGATGCAAAGGAGCGGGAACATGGAATGGTGGAAATTGTTTACGGGAACGTTCGTCCTGATATTTCTGGCGGAATTGGGCGACAAAACGCAACTGGCGGCATTGGCGAAAACTGCGGACAGCCCGGACAATTCGATGGCGAAGTGGATAGTGTTCCTCGGCGCCTCCTTCGCTCTGGTCACATCCACGTTCATCGCGGTTTTTCTCGGCCACATATTGAAGTCGCTTGTTCCGGACGAACGCTATATCAAAATCGCGGCCGGTTCCCTTTTTCTTGTCTTCGGCGCGACAATTTTGTACCAGACGTACAGATCGTATTACCCCGCCGTGGCGGCTGCCACAGCGGGAAGGGCGGAAATAAGCGCGCCAAGCCAGGCCGCGCCCGGGTTGATCGGCGGGTTGGCGCTCAAGGCGGCAATGGATTTTGAATCGCGGGCGGGAACGAGATACAGGACATTGGCGAAAAACGCATCGCCGGCGTTGTCCGCGCTGTTGCTGGAACTGGCATGCGAGGAAGACGGCCACCTGGCGCGGCTCCGCAACATTCCCGAAGGGGCGGACGGGCTGTCCTGTCCCATGCCGTCTCCAGAAAGCGCACGCATCAGAGGCGGAACGTCCGATCCCGAAACGCTGGCGCAACTGATCGCGCACGAGCAGGCGACAGCCGACTTTTACCAGTCGCTTGCGGACAGGGCGCTTATTCCTTCGGCCAAGGCCGTGTTTTCACAACTGGCTCGCGAAGAAAAAAACCATGCCGATCGGTTGAGCGGCATGGCGAAAAATTTCACAGCGTAGCGCCCGGGTTTTTTACCGTTCGGGACCATCGTATGTGGCGGCGCTTTTCTCCGACTCATAGACGGTCACGTCGTGGACACAGACGCCGGAGGGAAGCAGCGCGTTCATCTGCTCGAACAGGTATTTCGCGAGATGTTCCGAGGTCGGATTCACCGTATCGAACGGAACCGTTTCGTTAAGAAATTTATGATCGAGCGATTCGAGCAGGTCCCGGAGCGTTTTTTTCAATACGCCGAAATCGAGCAGCATGCCGGTCTTGTCCAGTTCTTCGCCTTTGACCCGCAGAACGACGCGCCAATTGTGGCCGTGCAGGTTTTCGCACTTGCCCTGATATTCGCGCAATTGATGCGCCGAGGCGAAATCGCCTTCCACTTGCAAATAATACATGTGTGCTCCGTCGATTTGAATTGGTTTGCCCATGCCGTCATATGGGCGCTTTGACCTGCGGGTCGACGATGTTCCTGACCTGCACGCCAAAGCACTGGTTGATGATCACCGCTTCCGCCGTTGCCACCTTGACGTTGGAGGCGATGACGTCGAGGTTTTCCCCGGACATTTTTCTGAACTCGATGATCGTGCCCGGACACATATCCTGGATCAATTCCATCCGCATCTTTTTGGTCGCGATGGTGACGACGACGGGGAGTTTTATTTTCATGGCAATGGCCAGATTGGCCGGATCAACGCCAAGCCGCTGCGCCGCGGCTTCCGCTTCGGCTTCGGCCTCGGCCGGATCGGCGGCGGGCGCGACGCCGGTTACGGAACGGGCGATGAGAATGGCGATGACGAACGGCGGCCTGCCCTCGATTGTCGTTTTGATTCGGGCGCGCAGGTAATCGTCCACGGCTATCGCGTCGTCGGGCGGTGTTTTGGCGAAGTCCACAACCGTGCTCGCACCGACGGCGGTTTTGATGGTTCCGCCGACGTCGCCGCGCGCCTGTTGCGCTCCCTGGCCGAAAAAGCTGTTCACCGCCTCGGAATAGGCGTCCATTCCTTCGGAGTCGAGCTTGGTCGCGTCCGGGTTGGCGTCGCCGCCGAGCATGAGCGCCATCATGAAGGCTACGACTTCCTTCGCTCCGCTTGACGGAACGATCAGGAACACCTGGCCCGATGTATCTCCCGACCAGTCGACGGGCGTTACGACCGATTCGCCCATATCGCCGGGACGAACAATTTCTCCCGGCCGTCCGTAATCAATGTCGGAGACGGCATAGGTTATGTTCTTCCCGATAAGGGTGGACCACCCCGCCGCGCCGCCCTCCATAAGGGCGTTGGCTATGCGGCTGCCTTTTTCGGCGATTTCGGGATTGATCATTCCTACCGACATGCGTTTCCTTTTCGCATGGCCGACGCGGCCGGTTAATTCACCGTGTCGCGCACAAGACCTTCGCCCCGCGCCATCAAGCGCCGGGCCTCCTCTTCCGCAACCATCGCGGGAGAAAAGAACACGCGGTACAGTTGCCTCCGCCATCGGGGCGCGCCGTAGTCCGCGCCGACGATATGCTCCCGCCTCGGCGGGAAACCTTCGACCGAAACCGACTGATAGACAATCTCGCCGGTGGAGCGAATGGTGATGTAGAGCATGATATACATGCAGAACAATAAAAATCGTGGTCGCAGCAAAACCGTCCCGCCTCGTTCTTCAGCCATGAGACGTCCCGTCCTTCAGCCTAAAGTTCATCATCGATCGCCGTCTCCCGATCGACGCGAACCGCCTTGTAATGCCGATGCTGTCCCGGATGAACCCAAAATTTCGGCCGGTCGGCGATAGTCATCATCAGCGGCTCGGTCACATCTTTTTTGGTCAGGATCAAGTCGCCGGGCCTGAGTTTCAGCAGGTCGCGCATCTTGATGCTTGTCTTGGCCAGATAAATGACGGATTCGAGCGGAGCCGTTTTGATGCCTTCGTTGAGCTTGGAATTTTCCAGCGCCGCGTCGGACGTTCTTCTGGTCTGGAACCATGTCTGGATGGTGGAAAAATCGCCGATTTTCGGTTCGATTACCGGGAATGGAATGCACAGGTTCAGCATGCCCGACGAATCGCCCATTCTGATTTCGAAACAGACAAGGATTACGACTTCGTTCGGCGGGACGATCTGCATCAGCATCGGATTGGACTCGCGCCCGCTCACGAGAAAGTCGATGTCCATGATCGGTTTCCAGCAATCGCGCAAAAAGGTCAGGGTCTCGGTCGTCACATGGCTGATAAGGCGCCATTCGATATCGGACATTTCGCGATCGGGAATAATCGGTTCGCCGTGGCCGCCGCCGAGAAGTTTGTCGAGAATCGGGAAAACGATGGACGGGTTGATTTCGAGAACCATCGAACCGTCGAGCGGATCGCATTTCAGCAGGTTGAAGCAGGTCGGGTTCGGCAGGCTCATCAGGAATTCCTGATAAGTCAGCTGTTCGACCGAGGCCATTTTGACTTCGACAATGGTGCGCAAATATGCGGAAAGGCTGGCGCCGAGTTTTCGGGCCAGCACTTCGTGCATCATTTCAATCGACCGTATCTGGTCGGTCGAGACGCGTTCCGGCCGTTTGAAATCGTAGATTTGGACGTCTTCCGGAAGTTCCGGTTCGCTGGACACGGCCGGTTTCGCCTCCGCCGCGCCGGCGATATCCACCGACCCCGCGTCGACCGCGTTCAGGAGCGCATCCACTTCGCTTTGCGACAGTACGTCAGGCATTTTCGCTTCATTTCCCGCATTCGGCCGGGGAGCGTTTCAAACCCGTTTAAAACGTCCCGCCTCCGGCCGGTAAAAATTCGTTCTGTCGCCCGAGACGCAACACTTCCCGCACCGCTTCCTCAAGCGCTTCGGGAATGCCCGCCTCCAGTTCGGCGATGCGCGTATGAGCCATTCTTTCCTGCCTGCTCAATTCGGATATGCGTTCTTCGGCTTCCATAACCAGAAGTTCGCATTCCCGCGCTTTTTTCGCCTCCGGCAAATACCCGAGCAAAAAAATGGCTACCGCCCCGCACAGCAGCAACGTCGCCAGAGGTGCGGAGTACATCCAGGACGGCGTATCTTCATCCATAGTTTTCCGGTCCATATTCGGGGCCGCCATTCCGGCGACAGGGTGACAACAATAATTATCGGCCAAAATTGCCCCGCCCTTCACGTATTCTCCCGGGCAGTCTCCTATATATTCCCCGGAACGGAGATTCCTTTCGCGAAAACCGCCCAACCATGAACACGGCCCGCCGCATTTTCCGCGCCGGGCCTCGCATGGCAACTCGTTGTATCGTCGCCACTATCCGTCGATAGACTTCATCCTGACCTTGATTGCGTTGGCGTGCGCGGTCAGTCCTTCCGTTTCGGCCATAAGGACGATTTTTTCGCCGGTTTTCGCAAGGCGCTCCCGGGAGTATTCGATAACCGATATGTCTTTGAGGAAATCGGCCACACCGAGGCTGGAAGAGAAGCGCGCCGCGCCCGTGGTCGGCAGTACATGGTTCGTCCCGGCGAAATAATCGCCCACCGGTTCGGAAGACCACTGGCCGAGAAACACCGCGCCGGCATTCGTCACGCCGTCGAGAAGCGAGCGCGGATCGGCGGTCATAATCTCAAGATGTTCCGGCGCAATCCGGTTCGCCGCGTCCACCGCTTCGGAAAGCGACCGGCAGACATATATGGCGCCGTAGCGGGACAGCGCCTTATGAATCGCCCCGCCGCGTTCGAGCCGTTCGGTCATGGATTTGGCCATAATCGCGACCGCTTCGGCGATTTCGGCGCTGGTTGTCAGGACAACGCCGGATTCATACCCCGACCCGTGCTCGACCTGCGACAGCAAGTCGGCGGCGATGAATTCCGGATTCGCCGTTTCGTCGGCAATAACGACAATCTCCGACGGGCCCGCGACCGAGTCTATTCCGACCGCGCCGAACACCTGGCGTTTCGCCATCGCGACATAGGCGTTCCCTGGACCGACGATTTTGTCCACCCGTTTTACCGGATCCGCGCCGTAGGCGAACGCGCCAACCGCCTGCGCTCCGCCGATGCGGTACAATTCGTCAATACCCAGATGTTTTGCCGTCGCCAGCATGTACGGGCATACCGTGCCGTCTTTTCGGGGCGGAATGGCGACCGCTATTTCCCCGACCCCGGCAATCCGGGCGGGAACGACGTTCATGATAAGCGAGGAAAACAGCGGCGCGGTGCCGGCGGGACAATAGACGCCGACGCGACCTATGGGCAAAACGCGTTTTCCGAGCAAAACGCCGTCGCCGTCGTCATGGGTATAGCCTTGTCGCTTTTGGTGCTGATGAAACCGTTCGACGTTGCGCGCGGCTTCGCGGACAGCTTCCATGAATTGCGGCGGAACCGTGCGCTCCGCTTCATTCATGGCGGCGACCGGGACGCGAAGCGACGGCGCATCCGGTGCGTCGGCGTCGAAGCGGCGGGAATATTCGAGCAAGGCGTCGCCGCCGCGTTTTCGAATGCCTGCGAGAATGGCCATAACGGCGGCGCTTATTTCCGCATCGAGATCGGCGCCGCGGTTGACTATTTCCAGAAATCTGGGTTCAGTGGGCGAATAGGTCCGTGTTTCCAGCATTTTCCTTCTCTTTCTTGCAGTGGAAAGAATCTTCCTCGTCCCGCGGTTCGCATCGGAAAAGAAGCCGTTCCTTTTTTGCATCCAATTCCGGACGATGATTCCTTGCGTTCCGTTCGATCATAATAAGCAACGTCATTCCCCAAAAGGCGGAATGACGTCGGCGTTTTTATGCTATCGGATCGCACACACTATGCGCTTTTATCATTCATCGTTTTGTCGCGATATTCGGCCCACTGCTTGTCGGATGTGACAAAAGAGAACCGGCCGCGCAAATCGAGGAACAAGCGCCAGATTTCCCCCGACATGCGGTTGATCAGCTTGAGCCTGACCAGATTGTGGAGAAAATCGAACATCTGCACATAAAACATTTCCGAATCGCCCGATTCCTTGCCTCTGGCGCGATCGGACGATTCCTGCACCGTCCGCAATCCGTCAAGCAATGTCGCCAAATCAGCCATGTAATCCGCCACCTCGGGACGCCGGAGAGCCGGGCACTGGTATATTTTCCGCATCAGCAGATTCGGCGTTCCCTTGGCCTCTCGCAGCAACGCGCCGGCAATGTCGATCGCGCCGGATATATTGTACGTGGATATCGCCGTCTCAAACGACGTCACCGCCGCGTTCCCCGCCAAAATGGCGGACGGCCCCTTCACGCCGGTCGCTTCGCGGCCAAGCGCTTTCAGCGCATCATCCGGATTGTCGTCCGCTCCGATGGCCTGCATCAGTGCGGCGCGAAGGTTCGCGACCACGGGAACCTGCGATTCGGGCGCTTCGAGGCGGTCGAGTTGTTTCAACGCTTCGTGCGCGCCGCTTGATCGCGCCTCCAGTTCGGATTCAAGCCGGCGCACCAGGCGATGAAGCTCATCGATAAACAGGGACGACGCCTGACCGCCCGCCTGGGCCTGCATCGCCTGGATTTCCTTCTCCCGGTTTTCCAGAGCGCGTTGAATGCGGAGCCGTTCCATGCGTTCCGACTCGGCTTCGTTTTTCAGGCGATCCACTTCGAAGCGGGCGCGACGGCTTTCGATATCGACGCCGGTGGCCTGATTGCGGGAGCGGGTCAATTCGTCCTTGAGCGATTCGGCTTCGGCATTCAGCAGTTTGACCTGGCTTTCCAGTTCACGAATCTTGGCCTGGAACGACGTCTCCAGCGTCCGCCGGGCTTCCTCCCACGCCAACTTGCCGCCTTCCAGCTCGCCAATGCGGGAACGCAATTCGTCCAGTTCGTGCGTCAGCACTTCTCTTTCGCTGGCGAGCGAGGTGCGTCGGCGTTCTTCCATCAGGGCGCGGCTGCGCAATTCGCGCGCTTCGCCGTCGGCGGCGATCCATGCCTGCATATAACGGTGCGCTTTTTCCGACAGCGTCGCGACCAGGCCGCCGACCTGATTGGCCAGCGACTCCACTTCGCCCGCTCCGTGGATCACCGAATACTCCTGACGCGGCCCGGCCGGAACATCGGACGGCGGCAACTCCGGCATGGGCGGCAATTGCGCCGCAATCGCGGCGGGCGCTGCCGGTATCGGCGCGGGCTGGGGCGCAACCGGAGCGGGAGCCGGTTGTGAAGCCGGAATTGTTGCGGAATGCCTGGCCATTTCCTGCGTCATATCGATAATGGCGGTGTCTTCGCCCATTTCTTCCTGTGTTTTGGACGGTTTTTGAGGCGGGGGCGGCGGAGCGGCGTCCGACACTTGCCGAAGCAATTCCTCCATGTCCAGATCGTTGACCTGGATTGTTTGATCCAACGACGAATCGCCATCGTTTTCATCCTCCGGGATAGCTATGGAGGAAAGCAGTTCGTCGAGATCCGCCGTATTGGCTTCGGGCATATCGTCAGATTCGGGAAGTTCGGAATCCTTGAGGAATTCGTCCAGGTCCTTGGGCGCCTCCTTGACCTCTTCCGTCGTATCCGGCGCTGTTTCCGGGGTCGGTTCGGGTTCAACCGCACTTCCACCGGCGGCGGAAAACATCGCGTCGATATCATCCTGGCCGGCAACGCCTTCAAGCGAATCATCGGCAGCCGGCGCGGCGGGCTCCGGTTCGGGAAGGGCGTCATCCGCCGATCCGACCGAAGCGAACAACGCGTCGATATCATCCTGATTCGCAACGCCATCCAAATCAGTCCCTGGTGCGGGCGCAGGCTCCGGAGCGGACGCCGCCGCAGGGGCGGGCGCCGCCGCCGGAGCGGCCGGGG
>DAIPJX010000099.1:0-8357 GCA_036770065.1 Planctomycetota bacterium | reverse complement strand
TGAAGACAACGCCGAGTTCGGCTTCGGCATGCGTCTGGCGGCGGACAAGTTCATGACCCAGGCCAAGGAACAGTTGGAATGCATGGCGAAGGGCGGCTGCCTGAAGGACAATGCCGACCTGGTCAAGGCGCTCGTCTCCGCCGAACAGAACGATCAGGCCGGGATTGAAGAACAGCGCGCGCGCGTCGCCGAGCTGAAAAAAGTTCTGGACAAGTGCGGCTCGAATGAAGCGAAGAACCTCGCCGCCATCGCCGACTACCTCGTTAAGAAGTCGGTGTGGATTATCGGCGGCGACGGCTGGGCTTATGACATCGGATACGGCGGACTGGATCACGTTCTGGCCTCGGGCAAGAACGTCAATATCCTCGTTCTCGATACCGAAGTCTACTCCAATACCGGCGGTCAGGCTTCCAAATCGACCCCGATGGGCGCGGTCGCCCGTTTTGCCGAAGGCGGCAAAGCGACCGGCAAGAAAGACATGGGCATGATTGCCATGACCTACGGCAACATTTATGTCGCCAAGGTCGCCATGGGCGCAAACGACGCGCAAGTGGTCAAGGCCGTCATGGAAGCCGAATCCTACGACGGTCCGTCCATCATCATCGCCTACGCCAACTGCATTGCCCATGGCATTCGCGGCATGGCGGACGGCCTCGGCCTCGGTTTTGCGGAACAGAAGAAAGCGGTCGAATGCGGCCACTTCCCGTTGTACCGCTTCGACCCGCGTCTTTTGCACGAAGGCAAAAACCCGCTGCAACTCGACTCCAAAGCCCCGACCATGACGTACAAGGACTGGGCCATGGGCGAGACCCGCTTCAGCGTACTCGCAAAGCGCGATCCGGAAATGGCGGAGAAGTTCGCCGCCCAGGCCGCTTGGGAAGAAAACCTGCGCTGGAAGCTGTATGAACAGATGTCCCAGATGCAGGTCGGCCAATAGTGCCATGCGAACCGCAATGAACAAAGCGTAAAAAAAAACCGCTTCCCTTCGGGGAAGCGGTTTTTTTAGTATGTATGCCGCACTCGCACGAGGTTGCGTCTCAATACGCTTTTGCAAATGGTACACGGCCAACAGAGGGCTTGCCGCAAACGATACAGGATCCCGCGCCTGACTTTTCCCGGTCGAACGGAATGCACCGGATGGTGACGGACAGGTCGTTGGTGATTTTGTTTTCGCACGCCGAATCGCCGCACCAGTGGCTCATTGCGAATCCGCCGTGAATTTCCGGCTTTTCCGCGTTCTTCGGGGTGAAGAACCGTTCGAACTCTTTGTAATCGTCGATGTCTTCCGTGAATTCCTTCTGGAATGCGAGAGCGCGGGCATAGAGGGCGTCCTGCATGTTCTTCAAAAGCGCGGGAACGCCCGCGATGAACTCGTCCCGGCCCTGGCCGTACTTTTCCTTTGGCCCTTTGTCGCGGCGGGCGATGAAAACGGCGTTTTTCTCGATATCGCGCGGACCGACCTCAACCCGGATCGGCGCGCCTTTTTTCACCCATTCCCAGCCTTTTTCGCCCGCGTTCATGTCGCGCCGGTCGACATGCGCTTCGATTTTGCAGCCCCATACGGTATCCAGTTTGCGCAGATCGGCGGCAATGCCCTCGGCATAGGCGATAGAGGCGTCGCGTTCTTCCTCCTTCCGGTAAATGGGCAGGATGACCACGTGGGACGGCGCCAGGCGCGGCGGCATGATCATGCCGTCGTCGTCGGCGTGAATCATGATGGCGCCGCCTATGAGGCGCGTCGACGTGCCCCACGACGTTGTCCAGGCGTATTCTTCCCTGCCTTCGCGCGATTGGTATTTAATGCCGCTGGCCTTGGCGAAGTTTTGGCCGAGAAAATGGCTGGTGCCGGCCTGAAGCGCTTTTCTGTCCTGCATCATCGCTTCGATGCACAGCGTCTCGACCGCGCCGGGGAAGCGCTGGGTGGGCGTCTTGACGCCGGTCAACACGGGCATGGCGAGGTAGTCTTCGACAAACTCGCGGTAGACTTCCAGCATTTTCTTTGTTTCCTCCCACGCTTCCGCGTCGGTCTCGTGGGCGGTGTGGCCTTCCTGCCAGAGGAACTCCGCCGTGCGGAGGAACAGGCGCGTCCGCAGCTCCCAGCGGACGACATTCGCCCATTGATTGATCAGAACGGGGAGGTCGCGATACGACTGCACCCATTTCGCGTACATCTCGCCGATAATTGTTTCCGAGGTCGGGCGGACGATGAGCGGCTCTTCCAATTCGCCTGCGGGAACGAGTCCGCCGTCGGGTCCGGCTTCAAGCCGGTGATGGGTGACGACGGCGCACTCCTTGGCAAAGCCTTCGACATGCTCCGCTTCGCGTTCGAGAAAGCTTTTCGGAATGAACAGGGGAAAATACGCGTTGGTATGTCCGGTCGCCTTGAACATGGCGTCCATATTCTTCTGGATGTTTTCCCACAACGAATACCCCCACGGCTTAATGACCATGCAGCCGCGTACCGGGCTGTTTTCCGCCATGTCCGCGGCCTTGATCACCTGTTGATACCATTCCGCGTAGTCTTCCTCGCGGGTGGGGGAAATTGCGTGTTGCTGTGCTTTCGCCACGTTTGGCTCCTTCGTTTGTTTGTCTGTCTTCGTCCGGAACCGGCCCGGGCGTTTCGTGATGGTTATGCATTATCATGGCAAATATTCGTCCGCTCCGCAAGGGGTGGTCGATTTCCCTTGCATAACTCGCCCGAAGGACGAAAATATGCTGTTCGGCAACTCTCCGCCTGTCATGCGTTCAGGCGGTCATTTTTTTGAATGCGCGGCGCGTGCGAGAACAGGGAAATGCCATGGCGAAAATGTGGAAAGGCCGTTTCAAATCCGAAACCAACCCGCTGATGGAACAGTTCGGGCAGTCCATTTCCTTCGATCAGGAATTGGCGCGGCAGGATGTGCAGGGCAGTCTCGCCCACGCCAAAATGTTGGCTTCGGTCGGTCTGCTTTCCAAGCGTGAACACCAGATCATCAAGAAGGGTCTGGAGTCCATCGCCCGCGATATTGAAAAAGGGATTATGCAATACGATCCCGCCAACGAAGACATTCACATGACGGTGGAGGCGGAGTTGACCGATCGCGCGGGCGAAGCGGCGAAAAAACTCCATACCGGACGATCGCGAAACGATCAGGTCGCGACTGATTTGCGCCTGTGGTGCAGGGAAAAACAGGACGAATTGCTCGAGGCCCTTAAGCGCGTCATGCTTGCCCTTGTCGAAGTGGCCGAGCGCGAGTCCGGCGTCGTCATTCCCGGCTATACCCATCTTCAGCGGGCGCAGCCTGTTCTCTTGTCGCATCATTTGATGGCGTATGTGGAGATGTTCGGCCGCGACCGCGAACGCTTGCGGGACTGTCGCGCCAGGACCAACCGCTTGCCGCTCGGTTCGGGCGCCCTGGCCGGGTCGACCTTGCCGCTCGATCGCGAAATGGTGCGCAAGGAACTCGGCTTCGACGCATTGTGCGAAAACTCGATGGACGCCGTCTCCGATCGCGATTTCGTCATAGAAACGCTGTCCTGCCTTTCCCTCGTGTCGATTCATATCAGCCGGATGTGCGAGGATTTGATCCTGTGGACATCGGCGGAATGGCATTTGGCGAAGCTTGACGACGCCTGGTCCACCGGCAGTTCCATCATGCCTCAGAAGCGAAATCCCGATTTGCTGGAGCTCGCGCGCGGCAAAACCGGCCGGGTTGTCGGTTCGCTGGTTTCGCTTCTCATGGTGGTCAAGGGGCTTCCCATGACCTACAACCGCGATTTGCAGGAAGACAAGGAACCGTTGTTCGACGCGGTCAGGACGGTCGCCTTTGTCCTCAAGGTCATGACCGCGTTTCTTCCGACGTTGACTATCGACCGCGACCGCGCGGCGGAACTGCTGAAAGACGGATTCCTCGACGCCACGGTGCTCGCCGAGTATCTGGTTGAGAAAGGCGTGCCGTTCCGTACCGCCCACGAGGTCAGCGGCAACCTGGTGCGCTTGGCCGAGGACAGCGGGCGGGCGCTCAAGGAGCTGAGCCATTTCGAAATGCTCGCCGCCAGTTCAAAGCTCGACGAAGATATTTACAAGCGGCTGGACCCGGCGCGTACGCCCGCGTCGTACGCTACCCTTGGTTCCGCCGGCCCCAAGACGGTGAAAACATCCGTCAGGACATGGAAGAAGAGATTGTCTCAATGAAACGCGTGATCGTGTGCGGCGCCACCGGTTCTGTCGGCGGCAATACGCTGGCTGTTTTGCGCGACCATCCGGACAAATACCGGGTGGTCGGCCTTGTCGCGGGCAAGGCAAGCGTGGGCATGGCGGCGCTGGCGCGGGAATTCCCCGACGCCGCCGTCGCCGTTGGGGAAAACAAACCAATTCCCGCGCTTGATCGGGACAGGCCCGGCGCTGTTTTCGCGGGCGAAAACGCGCCGCTCCGGTTGCTTGCCGAAACGGACGCCGACGTCTGCGTCGCCGCCGTCTCCGGCACGGCCGGCCTCCGGCTCGCGTTCGCCGCCGCCGCCAAGGGCATAACCATTCTTTTGGCGAACAAGGAAGTGCTTGTTTCCGCCGGAACGTTGTTTCTGGACGCGGTCGGGCGGGGCGGTTCCACCGTGTTGCCGCTCGATTCCGAACATACGGCGCTTTGGCAATGCCTGGACGGACACGCGCCCGAGCAGGTGCGTTCCGTCATTATTACCGCCAGCGGCGGACCGTTCCGGACCTGGTCTTCCGAGCAAATGAAATCCGCCGCTCCGGCGGACGCGCTTCGCCACCCGGTCTGGCGCATGGGCGCGAAAATTTCCGTCGATTCCGCCACCCTTGCCAACAAGGCGCTGGAATTGATCGAAGCGCATCACCTGTTCAGCCTGCCGTTCGAGCGGATGGAAGCGCTTATTCATCCCCAGTCCGCCATTCATGGACTGGTCGAGTTTGTTGACGGTTCGCTTTTGGCGCACATGGGCGTGTGCGATATGCGCCAGCCCATAGCCACCATGCTTGCCTGGCCGGAACGGCGGGAAAACGCGCTGCCCCGGTTCGATCTCGCCGCTGTCGGCAGGCTGGATTTTTCGAAACCCGACATGGACCGCTTTCCCATGCTGCGGCTGGGAATCAGGGCGGGGCAGTCCGGCGGCGTTGCTTCGGCCATGTACAACGCGGCGAACGAAGCGGCGGTCCTGCTGTTTTTGGCGGAAAAAATTTCGTTCGCCGATATTGCCGGCGCCGTGGAATATGCGACGAAAAACAGCGCGCGAACCGATGTTTCATCCTTGGACGAAGTGGAAGACGTGCATCGGGAGGCTCGCTCCCGGGTGAGGGAATTCGCCCTGCATAAAGGAATCGCCGTATGAGTGAAGCGAAAATATCCATTCCCGAGTTGGTTCAACGACTGGTGGAAAGCACGGCCGACAACCTGGCCGTCAATCACATCGAAGGCCACGATTTGCCGGACAAACTGTCGGTGGAGAGCGTTCTGGATTTGCTGCTTGCCGTTCTTCTGCCCGGATACGCCGAGGGCAAGGCGGTGTCGTCCACAAGCCTGCCGTATTATTTCGGCGATCTCCTGACCCGTATCCAGCCCATCCTGACGGGGCAGGTGGAGCGCGCATTCGCCTACGACTGCCGCATGCGCCGTACCGACACGGAAGTGTGCCAGGCGTGCGGGCGCGCGACGACGGCGGTCAACCGACTTCTGGAGGAATTGCCCGATTTGCGGCAAATGCTCAAGGACGATGTCGAGGCCGCTTTCGAGCACGATCCGGCGGCGGAAAGTCTTGACGTCATTCTTTTCTGCTATCCCGGCATCGAAGCGGTCGCCACCCAGCGGTTGGCGAATTCTCTATACCGCCACGGCGTCCCGATAATCCCCCGCATGTGGACGGAACGCGCCCACTCGCGCACAGGCATTGATATTCATCCCGGCGCGACTATCGGCAAACGCTTTTTTATAGACCACGGCACCGGCGTCGTGATTGGCGAAAGCACCATTATCGGCGACGACGTCAGCATTTATCAAAGCGTTACGCTTGGCGCTCTCTCGCCCATCAAGGGCCAGATACTTCGCAACACCAAGCGCCACCCGACGATTGAAGACAACGTCATCATTTACGCGGGCGCGACCATTCTTGGGGGCGAAACGGTTATTGGCCGCGACTCCGTCATTGGCGGCAGCGTATGGCTGACCGATTCGGTGCCGCCCGGCAGCCGGGTCATGCTGGTTGAACCCGACTTGGTGATTCGGCAAAAAGCCGCCGCCGCTTCCGAACGAATGATGATGAAGACGAGGCCCGGTTCATGAGAATAGGCTTTACCTATGATCTGAAGGAACAGTATCTCGCCGAAGGCTTCAGTCCCGAACAGGCGGCCGAATTCGACAAGCCGGAAACGATCGCCGGCATCGAACAGGCCATTGTCCGCCAGGGGCACGAAGTCGATCGTATAGGGAATTTGCGCGATCTCGCCAAGCGGCTGGTCGGAGGCGACCGTTGGGATCTTGTGTTCAATATTGCCGAAGGCATGTACGGCATGGGCCGGGAGGCGCAAGTGCCTGCCGTGCTTGAAGGATACGGCATTCCGGCGGTGTTCGGCGATTCGTTATGCCTTGCCGTGTGCCTTCACAAGGGGTATGCCAAGCACATTGTTCGGGCTTCGGGGGTGCCGACCCCCGACTTTTTGGTGGTCGAGTCGAAGAACATCGACGTTTCGGCGTTATCCCTGACGTATCCTCTTTTTGCCAAGCCGGTCGCCGAAGGAACGGGCAAGGGCGTGACGGCGAAGGGAAAAATCATGACGCCCGCCGCGCTCGTGGATGTGTGCGGCGATTTGCTTGAGCGCTTCAACCAGCCGGTATTGGTTGAGGAATATTTGCCGGGCCGGGAATTCACTGTCGGCATTATCGGCACGGGTGATGCGGCGCGGATTGCCGGGATTATGGAAGTGGCGCTTTTGGACAATGCGGAGCGGGGGGCGTATACGTTCGAAAACAAGGACAAGTACGAAGACCGTGTTTCCTATCGTCTGGCCGAGTCCGATGACGAAGCTCGCGAGGCGGGGAGAATCGCGATCGCCGCGCATCGGGCGCTTGGCTGCCGCGACGCGTCCCGGGTGGATATCCGTTCCGACGCGAACGGCGCGCCGCATTTTATGGAAGCGAATCCTCTCGCCGGATTGAATCCGGAGCATTCCGACTTGCCGATTCTTTGCCGGTTGAAAGGCATCGGCTTTGATCAATTGATCGCCGACATTCTCGCTTCAGCCATGCGGCGGGTGCGTCCATGACTCTCTCGGCGCTTCCTCGCGGCGTTGTCATGTTGTTCGATGCCAAGGCGCTTTCGGGCGATCGGGCGGCGCAGGATGTGCGGGCGCAAATGGACGCGGTGGAAGAGGCGCTTTCGGACGATGCGGTTGCCATTGCCCGTCTTCCGGTGACGATGGATTTGCGCGCGTTGCGGACGCGGATGAATGAATTCCGTCCCGACTGCGTTGTGAATCTGGTGGAGTCTCTGGATAACGCCGACCGGTTGCAGACGATTGTTCCCATGCTTTTGGAAGAATGGGGAATTCCGTTTACCGGGTGCGGATCGCTTGGCATGCATTTGTCGAATGACAAGATTGCGGCGAAGAGAACCCTGCTGGCGTACGGATTGCCGACGCCGGACTGCGCCTGGTTGGAGAATGGGCGATTGGTTTCGTTGCGGCCGGGAACAACGGGTTTTTCCACCTGGATAATCAAGACGCGGGAGTCCCATGCATCGCTCTTTGTCAATGACGCTTCCGTTTTTTCCGTCGACGCCATGGCCGCGCTTGAAAGCGCTCTTCGCGAAGCGGAGGCTGTGCACGGCCAGTCTTTTTTCGCCGAGCGGTTTGTTGACGGACGGGAGTTCAATCTGTCCATTCTTCCGGACGCCTCGGGCAATCCGATGGTTTTGCCTGCGGCTGAGATCAGCTTTCACGGCTTGCCCGAGGGCAAGCCGCGCATTGTCGGGTATGATGCCAAGTGGTCGGAAGAGTCGGCGGAGTATGTGGGTACGGAGCGCGTGTTTCCGGGTGATGTCGATGCGGCGTTGCTTTCCCGCTTGGAGCGGCTGGCGTTATCGACATGGGGCGCGTTTGGTTTATCCGGATATGCCCGGGTCGATTTTCGCGTCGATGAAGCGGGCGAAGCGTTTATTCTTGAGGCGAACGCCAATCCGTGCATTTCTCCCGATGCCGGTTTTTCCGCCGCCGCATTTCAAGCCGGGTTATCCTACCGCGATATGATTGTCCGCATTCTCCTCCAAGCGGTAGAACGCTGAAAGCTGATGCGCGAACCGGGCAAAACCACGCTCTTTCAGACGGGCAGACGGTAAAACGCTGGGTGGAGAATCCGTACTGGCAATAC
>DAIPJX010000098.1:0-8411 GCA_036770065.1 Planctomycetota bacterium | reverse complement strand
GCTGTCCATTGATGCGGCCCGGGGCTAACATGCCCTAATTGACCCGGATACCCCATTCCTTGCTCTTTTCAGCGTAGTACTCATATTCTTTTTCCACAAACGCCTCAAGATCCGCAGCTCCCATGAAAACGGGATTGACGCCAATTGTGCGGGCTTCGGGCGACGCAGCCAGGGACAGAACGACCAGAACCAACGTCGGAAGTTTCAAACGCATGACTGCTCCTCATGGCAGATACTGTTGAAAAATGGCTTAACGCCCAAGATCCACACCCTCGAACGCTTTTTTGAAGCTCTCGATTTGTCCTTCATAAAACGCTTTTGTTTCCGCATCGTCGTAGAAGACGGGATCAAGATAGTTTTTCTCGATATAGTCGTTCTTCCATTCGTCGGTCTCGGTGACCTTGCGAAGCATTTCGACATAGAACGCGATCGCTTCGGGAGCCATGTCCGGAGGACCGGAAATGGCGCGCGACTCGACCACCACGACGCCGGGATAGCCCAATTCGCCGAAGGTGGGGATATCCTTGAATATTCCACCCAGCCGCTTCTCGCCGTAGCAGGCGATAGGAATCACTTCACCGGCCTGAATCTGGCCAATGCATTCAAGCGGATTGAAAATACCCGCGTCGACGTGACCGCCCAGCAAGGCAGACATGACGTCGCCGGAACCGTTGAACGACACATAGACGGCCTGGGCATTGGTCTCACGATCGAAAAGCTCAAAAGACAGGTGATCGGAATTGCCGCGTTGGGCGCCGCCAACGGCGATCTCTTCCGGCTCGGCCCGGGACGCCTTCACCAATGACGCGAGATCCTGATACCCGCTATCCTTCTTGACGCACAGGAAGAGATTGTCGAAGGCGAGAAGGGCGACATAGGTAAGATCCGACGCCTTGACGCTCCAGTTGTTGACATAGGAACCCATGACCTGGCCGGAGTGGAGAATCATCAGGGTGTGATTGTCGCCTTTCTTGGCGAAGGTATTGGTAAAGCCGACCGCTCCGGAACCGCCGCCGTTATTGACAATCATGATGTTGCGGGGCGAAAAACCATTTTTCTGCACAATGTTGCCGATAGTGCGGGCGTTCAGGTCGGAGCCGCCGCCGGCGCTGGAAGGAACGATCATGGTGATTTCCTTCGTTGGAACAAACTCCCCGCCATGGGCGGCGACAAAAGACATGGCGACAACGGCCATAAAAAACGCACGAAAACTTTTCCGCATGGTTTTCTCCTCATGAAAATGACACGAAAATCCGTTCTCACCTCACTTGTGTATTCGCCGCAGCGTCGTATTCGTGCGGCCATCACCATTTTTTCTTGGCGCGGTTGGTGTTGGCCATGCGAACCACCATGCGGACGGCATTTTTCATCGCTTCGGTTTTGGCGATGTTTTTTCCCGCGATATCGTAGGCGGTGCCGTGGGCGGGAGTGGCGATGGGATAGGGCATCCCGCCGGCGACGGTGATCCCATAGTCGAACCCCTTCAGCTTAAGAGCGATTTGCCCCTGATCATGATACATGGTGACAGCGGCGTTGAACTCGCCGTTAAAGGCGCGGATAAAAAGGATGTCGGAGGGATAGGGACCGACGGCGTCGATACCCTGTTTCCGGGCTTCCTCGACGGCCGGCTTGATCACATCGATTTCCTCCCGGCCGCACGTACCGTTTTCACCATTATGGGGATTAAGCCCGGCGACGCCGAGCCGGGGCTTGGCGATGCCGTACATTTTCAGGGTGCTGTCAAGCAGATGAATGGCGCGAAGAATGCGTTCTTTGGTCAGCCGGTCGGATACCTCCTTGAGAGGAATATGGCTGGTAACACGGGACGTCATGAGATCGCCCAGAACATTGACTTCGCCGAAGGGGGTGGCGACGCCGAAATGATGGGCGAACATATAGTGCTCGCTTTCGAATTCGAAGCCAGCCTTTTTCAAAGACGTCTTGTTGAAGGGAGCAAACACAAAACCCTCGATCTCCCCCTTTAGGCACATGCCGATAGCCTTGATAATGGCGTCGCCGGTGGCCTTGCCCGAGCTGATATTGACCTCACTCATTCTGAGGGAGGCCGGATCGAGATCCCCGGCGTCGATAATCTGCGCGCCCTTGGAAAAATCGGCTTCGGAGGCCTTGGCGATTTCGTGGCGGGAGAAAGAGACTCCAGCCTGTTTCATACCGAGTTCAAGCACACGCTTGTCGGCCAAGATGATGGGACGACATTCCTCCATGAGAAAACCGTCCGCGATGATTTTGGCGATCAGTTCGGGTCCGACCCCGGCGGCATCGCCCAAGAGTACGCCAATAACAGGTTTGTCGGAATTGTTGGTGGTCACTATGCAGTCTCCTGTAAGAAAGCTGGCATGACGAGGCCAAGCGAAAATCATCGGTGTTTCGCAATGGTTCACAATGCGGTCGCGCACAGTCCCAACCTGCACTGTTCCGGAAGGAGCCGACACTCTCCCGGTCGCTGCATGCATTGAACATACGAACCACTAATTGTTTTTTTTGGGTAAAGGGTCTGGCAAGGCCAGAATCATGACGAAGTGATGAAGAAAAAACGTATCGATGAGAACCTGTTTTCTTTTTACTCGTAAATACAAGCAAAATTATTGCCAGAATAAATAAAAATCAACTTGGCATGGTTTTTTTTGATATAGCGGCGACAGCGTTTTGTATGAAGCGCTTGGCGCTAGCCATAGAGAGCGAGCGGATTACATAAAACAGGCATTTTTCGGCTGAAAGAGGCACACGGACAGGTAAAATTCCAGGTTTGCTTTGCAAACATGAACCAAATTTGTTTCGATGAAACATTTTTGGTTCATATTGTTTTGTCTTTGCGCCTCATTCTCCGCCAAAGCGTCGTTCTGCTGATACCCAGCATGGTGGCAATATCCTCACGGTTCACCCGCATCGATTGGGCGAACTCCATCAACTCTTCCATGCCCTTGGACCCGGGAGCTTCAGGCTCTGCGGCACCAGCGGGGTCATCAAGCGCCGATTGCTGATGCGGCAGTTCGGACCCAATCCGCAACAGCCCGTCCACCATCTCGGCGGTGACGATTGTTCCGTCGTCGAACAGCACCGCCAGCCGTTCGCAAATATTGAGCAATTCCCTGGTATTGCCCGGCCAGGCGTATTTCTCCAGCGTCGCATACGCGTTATCGTTCAGTCTGACGCCGGGCTTTTTGTATTTGTCGCAATAAAACGCGACATAATGCTCCGCAATCAAACGAATATCCTCTTTCCGCATCCTCAGCGGCGGAATAAAGAGCGACAGTACGTCCAGGCGATACAACAAATCCATGCGGAACCTGCCCGCCCGCACGTTTTCCCGCAAATCGCGATTGGTCGCCGCAATAATGCGGACATCCACCGGCACGACCTTGTCGTCACCGATGCGGCGAATTTCCTTCTCCTGCAATGCACGCAGAAGGGAAGGTTGGAGGGAAAGGGGAATCTCGCCAATCTCGTCCAGAAACAGGGTGCCGTTGTGCGCCATTTCGAACAACCCGGTTTTCCCGCCGCGCGCCGCGCCGGAGAAAGCTCCCTCGGCATACCCGAACAATTCGCTTTCCAGCAGATTCTCCGGAAAGGCGGCGCAGTTGACCGCGACGAATGGGCGCAAACGCCGGGCGCTGGCCGCGTGGATGCTTTGGGCGAACAGTTCCTTGCCGGTGCCGGTTTCGCCGATCAGGAGCACGTTGGCGTCAACCCCGGCATACTTGTGGGCGGTGGCGATGGTCTCG
Source organism: Planctomycetota bacterium (assembly GCA_036770065.1). GTDB lineage: Bacteria > Planctomycetota > SZUA-567 > SZUA-567 > SZUA-567 > JAJBSZ01. The sequence goes on along the minus strand of DAIPJX010000098.1, from coordinate 4,668 downwards.
GCAAGCCCCCTGGAAGCATGAATGATGCTGGCGAAACCGTACTTCGCCACCAAACCTTTTTTACTGAGTTGCTTGCGGATCATGCTCTCGGCGTCCTGGATTTCATCGACCCGCTGACAGGAACAGATGACGCCGAGAATCTGTTCCTCCAAATGCACGGGCGAAAAGTCCACCACCAAGGCGCTGTTGTTGATCGTTTTGATCAGCCCCTTGCGATTGCTTCGCGCCCTCACCATGTCGACCATATCCCGATCCTCGAGGATCTCGGCCACGTCCCTGCCCGCCCATTGCTCCGCCTCGGACAGGGAAAGGATTTCGTTGGCCCGGCGATTGTACTGGACCAGGACTCCGTTGCGGTCGAAATACAGAATGCCCTCTTTCGAATTCTGCAAGATGGCCCTGGTGATTTCCGTCTTGGCGCGTTCGGTGAACATGACGCGGGCGGTGTTCATCGCTTCCTTGATCGCGATATGGAAGCTTTCTTCCGAAGTTTTGATGAATGTATTGGCAAGGCCGATCTCGCGGGCGAGATTGGAGACGGTAAGGCCGCCGACAACCGCGTCGAAGCCTTCCTTCCGCATATCGGCGAAGGCGGCGCGGATATCGGTCTCATTGCAAATCGGGAAAATCTTTATATCGACATTGATGATTTCCTTCAACACATTGACGTCGTAGAGAATTGTGTCGGAGCCAAGGACGGCGATTTTTTTGGCGCCGTGAGTTTTGCGGCATTCATGAATGGCGCGGAGCACATCATAGGCGGAGACGGCGAATTCGAGAACGGCGGCGTTCTTGTATTTTTTCTTGAGCGCCTTTTGAGTCAGGCCGCGGGCGAGAATAATGTCGGGCGCGCCCAGATCGAGAGAACCGACCCTGGTGCCGTAGGCATGGGTGACTTCACAGACAATGCCCGGATTGGAATATTCCCCGAGAGCCGCTCGCGCCATATCGAACAGGTCCGGGTAGGGCGTAATGACGACGACTTTAATCATGCCTTATTTCCTGCATGCGAGAACGGAAACGGACGGCGCTTCCTGCAAAACCACTATACCCGAATCACTCCTTCAACCGCAACCACTTGTCCGGAATATAACTCCTTGCCGAAGCAAACAGTAAATGTAATATTGCAGACAACCACGAAAACAATATGCATTTATGCACGATTTGCTGTGAAAAAAAACAGCCAAAGCAATAACTCGCGCTATATACACATGTTACGATTCACAATAGAAGTGGCATATACCTTGCATTGTAGTCCTGTTCGCACGATTATTCTTACGGTATTTAAAAGTATACTTTGAAGAAAAAAATTCAGGATAAAGCACACCATGTTCAAAAACAAACTGAAAAAAATGTTATCGTACGAAAAATGCACCTTCGGTACCTTCGCCGCCATAAACAGTCCGGATGCCATTAAGCTTATTGCGATGGCGGGGCTCGATTTCGTCATTATCGACTTCACAAACGAACACTGCAAAACGGAAGAGGAGGTAATCGAGAAGTCGCGCGATGCCGACGGAGTCATGACCGTTTTCCGTCCATTGAACCGCACGGTCGTCGGGACGCTGACGAAGTGCAAGGTTTTTGTGCGCTACGGCGTAGGGTACGACGTTATCGACGTTCCCGCCGCAGCCGGGAAGTCAAGAATTCGGTGGAACGGCTGGTAGTGCTGAGCGAAGGCAACAAAATCGAGTTGGACGATCTCTGTCTTCTCGGCAGTTCCGAACGGCAAACGCGGCAGGCGCCGCGCGCCGGATGCGAGGAACCGGTGGATGTGCACGACATCGTTCCCCTGCGCGTGGCGGCCGAGTCCACCGAGAGGCAACTTCTTCAACTGGCGTTCAAGGAACTGGGCAAGACCTCCCGCGTGTCCAAGGCGCTTGGCGTTGACGCATCGACAATAACGAGAAAGTTGAACCGGTACGGACTACTGGGGAAAATAGATCCGATCAATCCACTCCCGGCCCTGCCCGCCGGACCGGATTGCGCAATGCCCCCGGAAAACGCCGCGCCACAATCAACCGGGTAGCGGTTTACCATACGCCGGGATAGGTTGAACGGCTGACGACGGAGGGAACGTTGACGGATTGAATCGTCATCGGCTCGGTATACACATACGAGCCGCCGCGAACCTGCGCCTGCAATGCAAGCATGCGTTTTTTCCAGCCCGATTCCCATTCCTCCAGCGATTCGCCCTGATCCATCAACAGTTTTTCCACCTCGGCCAGAGCTGCCTGGGTAATGCGGCGATTCCACTGGCGGTCGAAATCGCGCGGCTCGTTCGCGCCCGTCGCGCACAGGTCGACAAGGTTCGGCACGTCCAGCCCCCATACCACGCGACAGGCGCGGAGAAACCGCCCCGTCACCGGCACCGGCCAGCGCATATACGGGAACTGCCGCAACGGGTCAATGGCGGCGTCCATGGCGGCGCGAACAGCGTCGGGACCGGCGCGCTCAATCTCTTTTTGCTCGCGCACGAAAATCGCATTGCCCGTCGCCATGCGCAAATCGAAAACAATGCCCCACATGACGGCGTAATCGTCAATCGTGATCTGATCGCCCATAATCATGTTCATAATGCTGCGAACGGACGGCGCATGCCCCGAACGCAGAATCGTGGCCAGTTGGTTCAGGCGTTCCCGGTTGACCGATCCGACATTGTCGATTGCGACCGTGATGCCGTTGTGATCTTTCTGAATATCGCCCGACTCCATGTTCATCGCCATGCCTTCGTTCAGCCACAGGGGAACGGTCGGCAATTTGCCCACTTTATATCCGGCTACGCGCTGAAACACTTCCGTAGGCGTGGGAAAATGAAGCGCCCGATATGAATACTGGTGGAACCCTTCGTGCATGGCGGTCGATTCGGGCGGAAGCTGGCCGTTCTTTTTGTAATACACGTGGACTTCGCCCGAAGTGTTGCAAAAACCGTTGGTCGCGCCGGCGGGGAAGTCGTACATTGCCGCCCGGCGGTCGTACTCCCGGCGGTTCAGGTGAAGATAAAACGGCATGGCGTCGCCGGGCGGGAGCGGCAGTTCATCCTGCGCCGCGTAGATGTTGAACATTGTTTCCATCATGACGGCGGCATGGTGCGCGAATTGCCTGCCCTGCTCCGCCCCCATGCCGGAACCGACGACCCGCATGTCGTAATGATCAGACATGTATCTGGCTGTTTCGAGAGGGGCGTCGGTCGCATCACTCCGAAGCGGTTCTGAACAACCGGACCACACCATACATCCGGCCAGGCAGCACAAGGCAATGAATGAATAGAAGATAAATCGCATGCTTTCCCCGTGGAGCGTGTCCGATAATACGCCTATCACATTGATAATGCTGGCGTTCCACACGGAATACTTTCCCTGTACGCGTCATTTCATTCAAATAAACAGGGAAACTTTCACGATATGTTCGGCAAATCTATGCCAAGCGCGGACAAATCGATTCCGCCCGCCACATCCTTCAGCGCATCGTTCCGGATTGCGAGAGATTTTTTCCGCGCGTCGGCGACAGCGGCCACGGTGAGATCGGCAAGCATTTCCGGATCGTCCGGATTGATTGCGGCAGGATCGAATTTAAGACCGACAAGTTCTCCGAGTCCGTTCACCGTCGCCGTCACCATGCCCGCGCCGGATGTTCCTTCGGACAACTGCTTGGCAAGATCAGCTTGGGCGGTTTTCGCTTTTTCCATCATTTGCTTGGCGTTTCTCATCAGTTCGAACAGGTTGCCCATGCCGCTCATTCGTCGTCTCCATTGTTGTCGTTGTCATTGTCCATCGAAGGAGCGGCGGGCCGGCAGTCCACAATCACTCCGTCGAATAAATTCTTGATCGTATCCACAGCCGGGTGGCGGGACAGCGCGTAGCGTGCGCCCGAGTCGTCCTGCGTCTCACTCCTCCGCATTGACGCGGAGGAATCGACGGCGAAGGAAAACCGCACCGGGCGCTTGAAAATCGCCGATGCCGTTTCGGTCAGGCGTCCAAGCCGATACTTGTCCTCCCATGCTTCCACCGCCAGGGCCGGACCGGCAAGACGGATGCAATCCTCGTCCACCGCCTGCGGGGCAATGCGAATCATATGCCGGTAATCGGCCGGATGTTTTTTCGACAGCGCTTCCAGAAGCGTTTCCCAGCGCGTTTTCACCTGGTCAAGCGTCAGCGGCACAAGCGTCCTGGCAAGGCTCTCCGGCATAACCTGATCAAACTGTTCGTCATCGCCGTCGTACTCTTCGTCCACGCGCGTTTCCGGCGCGGGAGGCGGCGTTTGAGGCGCGGGAGGAGCGGGCGGCGTGTCCCGAACCGGTTCGGGGCGCGCTGTTGTGGGTTCCGGCGGTTCCGCCGGCGGTGGCACGGGAACGGATATCGGCGCAGGCGCAGGAACAGGAACAGGCGCGGGTGCGGGTGCGGCGGAAACATTCGGCAAGCCGTCAAGCGCTGCCAAAATATCCGCCACCGGCGTAACGCCGCCAAGACCGGCAAGGCGGGCGACGGCCATTTCCAAGGCCACCAGCGGATTCGACAACGCCCGGCTGCGCACGCGGGTCCGAGCCTGCGTCAGAATATCGAGGTACAATAACGCCGATTCGAGCGGCGTTTTCGGACCGAGCTGTTCGATGGCGGCGCGGGCCGGGCCGTAAGCCGAGACGTCGTCAAGCGACCGGGTCGCGGCGAA
>DAIPJX010000097.1:0-8490 GCA_036770065.1 Planctomycetota bacterium | reverse complement strand
CCCCCAAGCCAGCCTTCCGCTGGACCAGTTTTTTTCAGGCCGAATTCACCAACAATGCCTGCAAAAATGAAAACAATAAAAACGGGAGGCCGTCTCCGGCCTCCCGTTGTCCCGTTGAATGCCAATGTGACGTATTAGCCAAACAGCGCCAGCAAAAAGCCGGCCGCAACCGCCGAACCAATAACGCCGGCAACATTCGGACCCATGGCGTGCATGAGCAGGAAGTTCCTCGGATTGGCCCTCTGGCCAACGATCTGCGACACGCGAGCCGCCATCGGAACAGCGGACACACCAGCCGAACCAATCAACGGATTCACCTTGCCGCCCGAAGCGCGATACATAATCTTGCCGAAAATCACACCGCCCACAGTCGAGAAACTGAACGCCAACAAACCAAGGATAATGATCTTCACAGTCGACGCGGACAAGAACCCGACATTGGCGCCCGTAACCGGATCGGCCAGAAAACCAACCGAGGTCGCGCCAACAGTGGTGGAAAGGAAAATGGTGACAATGTTCATCATCGCGTTCTGCGTGGTGTCGGACAAACGATCCACCACCCCGCATTCACGGAACAAATTGCCCAACATCAGACAGCCAATCAACGGCGCAACAGACGGCAACACCAGAACAATAAAAATGGTCACAGCGATGGGGAAACAAATACGCGTCGCTTTCGAGACCGGCTTGTCCTGGGTCATGATGACTTCGCGCTCTGTTTTGCTGGTCAGCGCCATCATGATGGGCGGCTGAATGAGCGGAATCAGCGCCATATAGGAATACGCGGCAATGGCGATGGGACCGAGCAAATGCGGAGCCAGCTTGGTCGTGAGGAAAATCGCCGTCGGACCGTCCGCTCCGCCGATGATGCCGATGGAGGCGGCTTCGTTCGGGGTAAAACCGAAGCTGATGGCCAGCATGAACGCGGCATATACGCCAAGCTGCGCGGCCGCGCCCAAAAGCATGGAGGACGGACGAGCCATAAGCGGCCCGAAATCGGTCATGGCGCCCACGCCCATAAAGATAAGGCACGGGTAAATGCCCAGCTTGACGCCCATATACAGGATATCGAGCAACCCGCCTTTATGCATGATGTCCATATAGTCAATGCTGGCGGGATCGCCCTGGAACAGCTCCATGTGCATCATTTCGCTGAACGGCAGGTTGGCGAGCAACATGCCGAAGGCGATGCCGACGAGAAGGAGCGGCTCGAACTGCTTCACAATCGCAAGGTACAGGAGAACGCAGGAGAGGAAAATCATCACCGGCGTTTCCCAGTGCTGGGTCAGTCCGACGAACCCGGACGTATTCCACAGCTCCATAAGAACTTTTCCTGTTTCCATCTAAAGTCTCCCCTTATTGCAACGACAACAGGGGTGCGCCTGTGTCAACCGTGCTGCCCTTGGAAACCGCGACCTGTGCAACGACGCCGTCGCGCGGAGCGACGATTTCGTTTTCCATTTTCATGGCTTCGAGGACGACCAGAACATCGCCCGACTTGACGGCTTGTCCAGCGGCGACCTTGACCTGGAGAATGGTTCCGGGCATGGGCGCGTTGATTGCTTCGCCGGTCAAGGCGGCGCCGGCCGCGGCCGGAGCCGGAGCGGCGGCGACGGGAGCGGCGGCCATGGCGGCGGGAGCGGCGACGGGCGCCGGGGCGACGACATCGGCGACATTGACCAGGATGGCCTCGCCGCGTTCGACTTCAACTTCGTAGACTTTTCCCTTGAGGGTGACGTTGTATTTCATGTTCCCGGATCTCCTATTTTTTCTCGCGAATCGAGATGAAGCGCAGTTCGTTGAGCGGCGCTTTCATTTCATCGGCCACAATGGCCATCAGCATGGCGGCGGTCTTGTCTTCGACGTCGTGCAGCTTGACTTCTCCCAGGGAGCCTTTCGCCGGAATCATGTTCGCGGACGCGGGCGCGGCTGCGGCGGCGGGCGCTGCGGCGGGCGCGGCGGTTGCTTTCGCTTCCATGATGCCGCGAAGAATTTTGACCATGCACATGAGTACGACGAGCACGCCGAAGACGATGGAGAAACCGATCACCGACGCGGTGAACGATTCCGGAATCGTCATTGACGGAATTTTCATCAATTGCGTCGGCATAATTATCCAACCTTTTCAATAGTGTATTTCGCCTTGTTGTCTTCTTTCGCGGCGCGCGCTTCGAAGAATTTTTCGGCGATCTGCGGGAAAACGATGTAGGACAGGACGTCGTCCACGTTCTTGGCGAGAGGTCCCGCTTCCTTCTTGCCCTGGTCCATTCCCGGAGCGAGCGTTTCGGCGAAGCGCCCGGTGTTCGGTTTTTCGTCGCCCAACACTTTTTTCATGACGGCCTCGTCGATCTTTCCCGGGGGGTGTCCGTATTCGCCCAGGAGGTAGGAGCGGATTTCCTTCGAGACCGACTTGTAGCGCTCGCCCTGAAGGACGTTGTTGACAGCCTGCACGCCGACCATCTGGCTCATGGGGGTGACGAGCGGCGGGTAGCCGAGGTCTTTGCGGACCCTCGGTGTTTCTTCCAGCACTTCGTTGAACTTGTCCAGTTTGTTCTGCGCTTTGAGCTGGGAGACGAGGTTCGACAGCATGCCGCCCGGAATCTGATAGTTGAGGGCGTCGGAATCGGTGCCCATGACGAGTGGGCTGAGCGTGCCGTTGGCCAGCATTTCGTCGCGATAGGGCTTGAAGTAATCGTTGATTTTCTTCAGTTCGTCCATTTTGACGTCGACCTGATAGCCGAGTTGCTTGAGCGCGTACACCATTGTTTCGGTGGCGGGCTGCGAGGTTCCGCCGGAGAAGCAGGAGATGGCGGTGTCGATGACGTCGGCGCCGGCCTCGACCGATTTCAGCAGGGTCATGAACGCCAGGCCGGTGGTGCAGTGGGTGTGGACGTGGAGTTGCAGTTTGGAATTTTCCTTGATGCCTTTGACGAGTTCGTAGGCTTCCTGCGGGCTCATGACGCCGGCCATATCCTTGATGCAAAGGGCGGTCGCGCCCATGTTCTCGATTTCCTTGATCTGCTTGAGATACGCTTTGAGATTATGGACGGGGCTGGTGGTGTAGGAAATGGCGACCTGTGCGACGGCCTTTTGTTTCAGCGTTTCTTCGACCGAGACTTCGAGGTTGCGCAGATCGTTCAATGCGTCGAAGATACGGATGACATCGATGCCGTTTTCGACCGAACGCTTGACGAAAGTGCGGACAACGTCATCGGGATAGTGTTTGTAGCCGAGGAGGTTTTGCCCGCGGAGAAGCATTTGCAGTTTGGTTTTTTTGCAAACGGCTTTGATGCGGCGCAGGCGTTCCCACGGATCTTCGTCCAGGTAGCGCAGGCAGGAGTCGAAGGTGGCTCCGCCCCAGCATTCGAGTGAATAGAATCCCGCGTCGTCCAGATCCTTGAGCACAGGCTCAAATTCGCTGAACGGCATGCGGGTGGCGATAAGCGACTGGTTCGCATCGCGCAATACTGTTTCGGTAAACATTACCTTGCTCATGCAGATTATCTCCTTGGCAAAACCACGTAAACATCCCTAAAGACGATTAATTCAAAAAAACGCGCCAAACACTCTCTATAATATGGAAAAATGCATGCGCAACGGAACCGCATGCAAAGCGTTTCTGAAAAAAAACAAGGTGTCCAGCCGCATGTTTCGCATTATAACACACAACACCAACACCGCGTCCCGCCCAGGCGCGGCGCAAACAGGATCGACTTCCCGAAATCCATGGAATAATACCCGAAATGCGAAGATGAGGCAAATTGTTTTCTTCACATTTTAATTCATATACGTTATGTAGCTATCAGTATAAGGCAATAATTCCTTAATAAAAATCCTCCTTATTCTTTATACAGGCTTTTCAGGAGGGCGATTTCCTGGGCGTAGCCTTCGATATCATTGGGCGTTTCGAGACAGAAGGGCAGGGAACGCAACGCTTCATGGTTGATGATTCGGCTGAATGCGTCTATGCCGATGTTGCCGTCGCCCAATTTTTCGTGCCTGTCTTTATGGCTTCCTTGTGTATTTTTGCTGTCGTTCAGGTGAACTGCCTTGAGCCGTTCCAGTCCTATGGCTTTATCAAATTGTTTCAGTACGCCGTCCAGATCGTTCACGATATCGTAGCCGGAGTCGAACACGTGGCAGGTATCGAGAGTGACGCCGATGCGGTCGCCCTGGGCGGCGTTGTCGATGATGGTGCGGAGTTCTTCGAACACGCCGCCCACTTCCGAGCCTTTTCCCGCCATGGTTTCGAGCAGGACGGGGAAGGTGTGTTCTTTTTTCATTGTTTTGTTCAATATTTCGATAATTCGTTTGATGCCGCCTTCGCGGTCGTCTTTGCTGTTTCCGGGGTGGAGGTTGTACATGGCGCCGGGGGTCAGCGCCAGGCGTTCGAAATCGTCGACGAGGGTGTCGTGGACGAAATTTTGGAGGCGTTTTTCGCTGGACGCGGGGTTGAGCGTATAGGATGCGTGGGCGATGACGGGGCCGAAGTTATGGGTTGCGACGTAGTCGTTATAGGCTTTGACGTCGCCGGGGTCGATTGCTTTCGCTTTTCCGCCGCGCGGGTTTCGGGTGAAAAACTGGAACGTGTTTGCTCCGATGGAGACGGCCTCTTTGGCCATGGCCAGGTAGCCTTTGGAGCTGGACAGGTGGCATCCGATGATGAGCATGGTGTTTTCCCTTTACGGCAAAGTGTTTCGTCAACCCCGACGTTTCAGTTATCCATATCTTGTTACGGGATTGCAACCTCTCTCTTAAAGAGGTTAAATGAGAGTGGTGATCGTGTTTTGAAGGAAAGGGAATTGTGGAAGATGATTATGAGATACGTCCGGTGACGGAGTCGGAGGTTTCGTTGATCAAGCCGTTGTTGGATCAGTTGGCGGCGCATCACAATGAAGTTGCGGCGTCGTTTTCCGGGGTATATCCGCCGATTCCGGCGGCTTCGCATATTGTGGATATGAAAGAGCATGTGCGTAACGGGACGGCGTACATACCGGGTGCGTTTTTTCCCGACGGGTCGCTTGGCGGTTTCGGGATGGCGTCGTCGGAGGGGACGTATGGCGAGGTTGATTATCTTGTTGTTCGCGAGGACATGCGTGGCGGCGGCATGGGCGGTGCGTTGCTTGATGCGTTGCTTGGGTATCTTGCGAGGGTTGGGGTTTTGCTGATTGACGTCAAGGTGGTAAATGGGAATCCGGCGATCGAGTTTTATGAGCGGTGTGGGTTTTCTTTGCGGTGCAGCGTTCTTTCCCTGCGCCTTCCGGAAACGTAGCGTCCGCATCATGCCGGAACCTTCTTCAGCCTCCGGCATGATGCGGCTAGGATGCGGCTAGTTCCCGGTAAATAAATGCAAGAGATCATAGCCGGTTACAGTCAGCATCAAAGCAAGCAAACACGCCAACCCAATCCACTGAGCCGTCTCGCGCACAATAGGCGGCGGCGGACGCCCAATCAACCACTCAATCAACAAAAACACCAAATGCCCGCCGTCAAGCACGGGAAACGGCAATAAATTGCACACACCCAAATTGACGCTGATAAGCGCAACAATATACAGAAAATACGCAAACCCGCGATCATCGGCGATCTTGATGATACGGAACAACTGCACCGGACCGCCAACCGCATCCAACGGCAACGTCCGGACAATCAACTTGTGAATCACCTTGTACACCATAAGCGAAAGATCAACCCACTTCTTCCCGGCTGCCGCAACCGCGGGGAAAAACGGCAAAGGAATCACCTCCTCCGCCGTTTTGAGCGAAACCGGCAACCGGCTCCGCAAATTATACTGAAGCGGATCGTTCCTGATCGCCCTGGGCGTCTCCGTAACCAACGTTTTCAAACCGCCCCCATACGGCGAATTTTCCGGAAAAACAAACCGGAGAATCGTCGAAGACAAATCGGGCGAAAACTGCAAAACCGCCAACCGCGCCCCGGCCAACCGCGAAATCCCGCCCAACCGCTTATCGGCAAACGACCCCGGCTCCACCGCCACCACCGGCCCGGCCGCCAAATCAACCCCGATCATGGGCCGCCGATACTCCGGACTAACCCTTGGAGACAAACGCAACGACAAATTGGCCTCCGGCACATCGCGCCTTGCCGGCGGCACGCCCCCGCCGTCGCTTTCCTTCCGCGCCACAAACAAACGAACCGTCTGCGACGCCGCATTCTCCACAGCCTCGCGAAGCGACTTCCCGGCGGGCAACGCACTGCCGTCAATGCCGGCAATATAATCCCCCGGCTGCAAAATCCCGACAGCGTTGGATTCCTCCATGACATCCCGCACCAAAAACCCGAGCCGACCCTCCATCGAGCCTTCAATGCCAAGCAACGTATCAAACTCCGGATCAAGGCCCAAATGGGCGGGCGCAAGCGCCGGTTCGATTGTCCTGGTTATTGTTTCCCCGTTCCGGGTTATATCCAGCGCAATCGGCTGAAGCGCCGCATCGGCGATAATGCCCATAAACTCGCGAGTGGAAGACAAGCGCTCGGGCGCGGCCTTGTCGCCCAACTGATAGGCGACGACGACGTCGCCCGACTTCAGCCCCGCCCGGTCTGCCGGGCCGTCGGCAATGACGCCCGCGACGATAATGCCGATGCGCAGCCCCATATCCCATTCGCCGTAGGTCTCGAGCGGAATATCGACGTCGCGAACAGCGCCGTCTTTGGCGGATTTGACCTGGAGTTGAACGGTTTGTCCCGGTTGGTTGGCGATAAGCGCCGGAATGGCAAGCCCGCGGTTCGGTTCGATAGCGGCGCCGTTGACGGCGAGAATTTCATCGCCGACGCCGAGTTTGCCCGCCATCATGTCGGCGAAAACCGGATCGTCGACAATGCCGCCGACAATGCGCGAGCGCTCCGGCTCCGCATCAATGGAGTTGAGATTGCCGCGCGCGTTCGATCCCCGCCCTTTGACGTGGAGCGTGAGTCTCTCCGGCAAGCCGTTTGTGACGCGTTCGATTTCCACGTCCATTTCGCCGCCGGCGCCGGAGAGCGCGATTGCCTCGACCGCCGCCTCGAACGATTCGACCGCGTTGCCGTCTACTTTCAGGATGCGGTCGCCGGTTTTGAAGCCGTGAATCGCGGCCGGTCCGTTCGGGTCCATATTCCCGAGGACCGCGGGGATGAAGGGGATTCCGTACATATAGGCGGCGATCAGGACGACGAACCCGAAAACGAAATTCATGATAACGCCGCCGCTGAAGACCAGTCCCCGCGCCCACAGAGGCTTTGCCTGGAGTTCGTCGGGCGCGCCGGTGACGCGTTCTTTGCGCGGATCGTCGTTTTGTCCGGCGAGGGCGCAGTAGCCGCCGAGCGGGAGAATGCCGATTCCGTAGACGGTGCCTTTATATTCTTTTTTGAGAGCGAGTCCGAAGATGTCGAACCCGACGAAGAAACGCTCGACCCGGACGCCGGTGAGCCGCGCGGCCAGATAGTGCCCCAATTCATGGACAAAAATCAACACGGAAAAAGCGGCAATCACGATGATGGCCTGGCTTATCGCGCTCATATCCGGCAAGAAATCGAACATAACTGGAATAGTCCTCGTGGTCTTCGCAAAAAAAAACAGGAACAGGCAATTCTACCGATAGTCGGGCCGCAACGAAACATGTATTTTATTGTCGCGCCCAATCCTTCCGCATTCGCGGGTATTGCCGGTTTATTTCCGGACGGGTTCCGGAGAAGCGTCCGGATGGGCATCCAAAAGATCGGGCCGGAAGCGTCCGGTCCGGGCGATCGCCTGTTCGTGCCGCCACGCGTTGATGGCGGCGTGGTTGCCGGAGCGGAGCACGTCCGGGACGGCGAGTCCGCGAAATTCGGGCGGTTGGGTATAGTGCGGGTGATCGAGGATTGCGGTGGTGAACGAATCCGCTTCCGCGCTTTCGGAACACCCGAGCACGTCGGGCAGCAACCGCATGATCGCGTCCGTCATGACCATTGCCGCCGCTTCGCCGCCGGACAGGACGAAATCGCCGACGGACCAGCGTTCCGGTTGCAGAATTTCGAATATCCGGTCGTCGAACCCTTCGTATCTGCCGCAAACGAGGATGATTCGCTTGGCGGCCGCGAATTCCCGCGCGGCGCGCTGGTTGAACCGAGTCCCTTCCGGCGTGAGGAAAACGAGTCTTCCCGGATCGCCGTCCATGAGGCGGACCGCTTCCACCGCGTCGACCAGCGGCTGGCAGGTCATAACCATTCCGGGGCCGCCGCCGAAGGGCCGGTCGTCGACTTTGTTGTGCTTATTGGCGCTCCAGTCGCGGATATTATGCAGGTGAACGCGGGCCGCGCCTTTTTCCTGCGCGATTTTCGGGATTGATTCAGTGAAGAATCCCGAGAAAATTCCGGGGAACAGAGTCAGGATATCCAGTCGCATCACACTTCCTCACGTAAGACCACAGATTGCCCATCGCCCCGGCCACTGCATTTGGTATAAAAAACTGGTCCAGCGGAAGGCCGGCCCGGGGGTTTGGGGGCGAAGCCAGC
>DAIPJX010000096.1:0-8575 GCA_036770065.1 Planctomycetota bacterium | reverse complement strand
GGATATCGGCGAAAACCCGGCGGAAACGCTTCTCCGTTTTGCCGAGGAAAAAGGCATTCGTTCCGCCCAGGTCTTTTTGATGGGCGAACAATCGGCGGCGGGATTTATTGCCCCGAATGCCGAAGACGCGCTCGAACTTCGCATGCCGGGCATTCCGGACAACATATGGACCGGAGGCGAAATTCTTCTGCAGGAAGTGGTGGGAACGAACTTGCACAGGGTTATCGATCCCGATTCCGGGAGGGAGACCATTGCCCGGGTTGGTTCAAAAACCAAGGTTCTGCGCCAAGCGGCTCTTGAACCGGAGGAAAAGGGACCGGGCACGATTCCCATATATTTGTTCAATGCCGAGTTCAATTAGGAAAGATTATTCGTATGACTAAAGATACCGCTCCCGCCGTCCTTTTGCTGGCAAAAAAGGAAGCTTCATCCGCGCCGCATCCGCCGCGCGCATTGGAGCATTTGGCTTTTGCCATCCTGATGGAAGGCGGCGCCGACACGGAAGAAAGCCTGTCCGCGCTCGCGCGGTTGCGACGGCATTTCGTCGACTGGAACGAGATCCGCGTGGCGCGCACGCAGGAGCTTGCCAAGGCAATGGGCGACACCCCAAACGCCGAACGCGCCGCCCTCAGGATAAAAGAGGAATACAACGCGTTTTTCGAAAAAAAAGGCGTCTTGTCGTATGAGTTCCTCGCCGCCGGAAAACCGGTCGAAATGCGCCGCGTTTTGAACCAGTTGTTGCCGCACCTGGCAAAAAGCGCGGGATCGCTTCTTTTATACGAGTTTTGCGCGGGCGCAACCCTGCCCCTGTCGGACGCGGCCCTTAAACAAGCGAAAAAAGACGGCGCCGTCGGCAAATCCGCCGACAAGAACCAGGCGGCCCGCATTCTTTCCGAATCCATGGAACCGGGAGAAATAGCCCTGCTGGCCCAATATTGGGAATTGGAAACATCGGGCAACCCCTACGGGGAAGCGGGCAAAAAGGAAGTGTCGGCGGTGAAAAAGAAAAAACCGGCCAAGCGCAAAAAGTAAAAAGTAACCGGCGCGCCGCCGGCGCATCATGACAACGAAGCGACATTTTTCAGAGGAGGAACGCGTGCCGATTTTGACGATTGGATTGCCCAAGGGAAGTTTGCAGGAATCGACGTTTTCGCTGTTGCGCTCGGCGGGATGGGACTTTTCCGTTTCCAGCCGAAGCTATTATCCCACAGTGAATGATCCGGACCTGAAGGCAATGCTCGCCCGCCCGCAGGAAATGTCGCGCTACGTCGAACGCGGCGTCATGGACATGGCCATCACCGGACTCGACTGGACGCTCGAAAACGGCTCCGACGTCGAAGTGCTGGAACGCCTGGTCTACGCCAAGGCGAGCAGGGCGCCGGTGCGCTGGGTGCTCGCCGTTCCCGAGGACTCGCCCATCAAGTCGGCAAAGGACCTGGAAGGAAAGGTCATTTCCACCGAAGTCGTCAGTCTGGTGAAACAGTATCTGGACAAGCACGGCGTCAAGGCGAAAGTGGAGTTTTCGCACGGCGCCACCGAAGTCAAGGTCCCCCACCTGGCCGACGCGATTGTCGACGTGACCGAAACCGGCTCCAGCCTCCGCGCCAACCGGCTGCGCATCGTCGACACGGTCGCCGAGTCCGTCACCGTCGTGGTGGCGAACCGCGAAGCGATGAAGGACGAGTGGAAAAAAAGCAAAATGGACGCCATAATCCTGATGCTCAAGGGCGCCCTCGCCGCGAAGGAAAAAGTCCTGCTCAAACTCAACGCCCCAAAAAAGAACCTGGAGGCGATTCTCGCCATCCTTCCCAGCATCAGTTCGCCGACTGTCAACGAACTGTCGAACAAGGAATGGTCGGCGGTCGAGACGATTGTCGATTCCAGCGTGACGAGAACGATTATCCCGCGACTGAAACAACTGGGGGCGGAAGGCATTCTGGAACTGTCCGTCAACACCATCATTCCGTAGGACCGGAGGCGACGGAAATGTATTGGCCGCGCCTCAAAAGCAAGCAAGGAGTGAGGGCTATGAAACGATGCCACAAATGCGGAGAAGTATGGACCGGGCAGGGAAGCCCCGGTTCGCGCGAGGACTGCCTGAAGTGCGGTTCCGCCCTCCACGCATGCGCCAACTGCCGGTTTTACGACGCCAAAGCGCTCGAATGGTGCCGTGAACCAATGGCGAGGGCGGAAAAACCGCGTACGCCCGAGACGTTCACCATTTGTTCGTGGTTCGTCTTCGCCGACCCGGACGAGGAACGGTTCGACGCGGAAAAATCGAAAAGCGCCCGCATGGCGCTGGAAGGATTGTTCTCCGGACCGAGGCGCGAAGACAAACCGGGCCGGTAGACGAACATTCGCGCATGCAGCCACCGATGCCCGCCGCCGTGCATGGGCCGGCCCACCCCGGGTCCGGCCTCTTTTAAAAACTATTGTTCGCATTGAATGCGTGTGAAAAATCGGTTCGTTTTATTGATTAATGGGAGAAGTATATGGCAGGTCATAGCCACTGGGCCAATATTCAGCACAAAAAAGCGGCCAAAGACAAGAAAAAGGGCAAAATTCTTTCCAAGCTGGTCAAGCAGATTTACACCGCCGTCAAGGAAGGCGGCTCGGGCAAACCGGACGAAAATCCGCGCCTCCGGCTGATTCTGGAAAAATGCAAACTGGCCAACATGCCGAAAGACAACGTCAAACGCGCCATCGAAAAGGCCGTCGGCGGCAGCGCCGGCTATGAATCCATGATCTTCGAAGGCTATGCCCAGGAAGGCGTCGCCGTCGTGGTCGAATGCCTGACCGACAACGGCCAGCGCACCGGCCCGGAAATCCGCTACATTTTCGACCGCGCCGGCGCAAAGGTCGGAAAGCAGGGCTCCGTCCTCCACATGTTCCAGCGCAAGGGCGTCTTCCAGGTCGAAAAAGAAAAGGCCGACGAAGAAACGCTGATGGACCTCGCGCTCGAGGCGGGGGCGGAGGATGTGATCGATCAGGACACGTTCTTCGAAATCTATACCGCGCCCGATTCGTTCCTGAACGTCGGCGAAGCGCTTGAAAAGGCGGGCATCGAAACGCAGGTTTCGGAGCTCCAGATGATTCCCGACACCCGCACCGAAGTCAGCCTGGACGCGGCGCAGAAAATTTCAAGGCTGATCGACACGCTCGAGGAAAACGAAGACGTGCAAAACGTCTACACCAACTTCGACGTTTCCGCCGAAGCCGCCGCGCAGCTCGAGGCGGAAGTCGAGTGATCCCCCGAGAAACCCTCATGACCGTTCGCCGCCTGGCAAGCCGCGCCAATCCCCGCATCAAGGATTGGGCCGGACTCGGCTCCCGCGCACATCGCGAAAGCCTCGGCCTGACCATGGCCGAAGGCGCGACGCTCGCGGGAGAAGCGCTTGCGGCCGCCCGCTCCGGATGCGAACTGTTCAGCCCGAAATGCCTGCTCGTCTCCGACTCCGGCGCGGAACGCGAAGAAGCGGGAGAATTGTTTCGCCTGGCGGGCGATCTGGGAGTCGAACGCTTCAGCCTGACGGACGACTGTTACGACAAGGTATCGGAACTGAAAAACGCGGACGGGCTTGCCGTCCTGCTCGGATTCACCCGGGCGGAAACCGACTTCGCCGCATCGCTCGCGCAACCGAACGCGAAATGGCTCGTCGCCGCCGGCGTGCAGGATCCGGGCAATGCGGGCGCGCTCGCGCGGACAGCGCTGGCCGCCGGCGCTTCCGGATGCATTTTCCTGGACGGCGTCGATCCGGTATCGCCCAAATTCCTGCGGGGCAGCATGGGAGCGGCGTTTCACCTGCCCTGCCTGTCCGTCCCGACCGGATCCTTTATCCGGGACTGGCCGGCGGGAAGCGCCAGGCTTGTTCTGGCCGACGGCGCGTCGGGACCGTCGTTCCGCACAACCGATTATGCGCCGCCGGTGGCGCTCATGGTCGGCGGCGAGCGCGGAATCCCTCAGGAAATACTGGCGTTGCCGCACGAGACGACGCATATTCCACTGCACGGCGGCATGGAGAGCCTCAACCTGGCGGTTGCGGCGGGAGTGATTCTGTTCACCGCCGAAGCCCAATGGAGCGACGGTGAATAGGAATGCGCCAACCGCACTCGTCCTGCTCGCCCTCGGAAGCAATATGGGCGATCGGCGACAGCATTTGGACACGGCGGTCGAGGCGTTGAACGCGCTCCCGGAAACGCGGGTGACGGCATACGCCGAACCAATCGAGACGGAACCGGTGGGCGGACCGGAGGGACAGGGAGCGTTTCTCAATTCGGCGTGCGGACTGGAAACGCGCCTCGCGCCCGAAGCGCTTCTGGACGAACTCCAGCGCATTGAAAAGGATCAAGGCCGCAATCGGGGCGATTCGGCTGTCCGTTGGGGACCAAGGACGCTCGACATCGACATTCTTCTATGGGGCGATATGACATGCGAGACGGCGCGCCTGACCATCCCCCATCCCCGCATGGCCGAACGCCTGTTTGTTCTCGCGCCGCTTGCGGCGATTGCGCCGGACGCCCTCCACCCCGTGCTTGGGCTGACTGCGCGGGAACTGTTGCGAAGGATTGAAACAACCACATGAAAGAGTATGACGCGTATCTCTTCGATGCCGACGGCACGTTGATGGACACCCGGGAAATCATCTGCCAGTCGTTCGCCCACATGGGAGAGCGGATGAAAGCCGCATTGCCGCCGCGCGACTATATTGAATCGACCATCGGCCAGCCCGTCGAGGTTCAATTACGGCAACTGCTCGGCGAAAACCACGACGAAGCGTATTACGAACGGGCGCGGGAGTTCTACCGCGATCACATGGAACGCATCTATCCGAAATACCTCCGCCTCTTTCCCGGCACAATGGAAATGCTGACGGCGCTCAAGGCCAAAGGCAAAAAAATGGCCGTCGTCACTTCGCGGCGACGGAAAAGCCTGAAGGAGTTTTTCGCAACGCTCGGCATTTGGGATTTCTTCGACACGTCGGTGACGCCGGAAGACGTGCAAAAACCGAAACCGGACGCCGAACCGGCCCTGTTGGCGTGCGCGCGGCTGGGCGTTCCTCCCGAACGGACGGTTTTTGTCGGCGACGCCCTGTTCGACATCGCCTCGGGAAACGCGGCGGGCATGGACACGGCGTATGTGGAGTGGGGAGGCATGGAATATCTCGGCTGGCCGGTCCAGCCCGATTTTGTCGCGAATGCAATGAGCGATTTATTGCCGGAAGGATAAGCGAAAATGCGTATTATAGAAGATGTCAAGGAAATGCGGGCAGAAGCGGCGGACATGCTTGCCCGCCGGTGCGAATGCGGCCTCGTGCCGACCATGGGCGCATTGCACCGGGGACACTTGTCGTTGATGGACAGAAGCGTGCGGGACAACGACGTCACCGTCGTGTCCGTGTTCGTCAACCCGACCCAGTTCATGCCTGGCGAAGATTTCGAAGCCTATCCCCGCACCTGGGACGCCGATATCGAAGCGGCGGAACAGGCCGGGGTCGATATTGTTTTTCATCCGTCTCCCGAACAAATGTATTCGCCCCGCGCGGAGACCTCGGTTCAGGTCCATGGCCTGACGCGAGGATTGTGCGGCATGTCGCGCGGACAAGGACATTTTCGCGGCGTGACCACCGTGGTCGCCAAATTGTTCAACATCGTCCGGCCCACCCGCGCCTACTTCGGACAAAAGGACGCGCAACAGGCGCTCGTCATCCAGCGCATGGTCATCGATCTTAATTTTCCGCTGGAAATCGTCGTCTGCCCGATTGTCCGCGAAAAAGACGGACTCGCCCTTTCCAGCCGAAACGTCAATATCCCGCCCGAATACCGCGAGCGCGCGCGCGCCCTGCGCGAAGCGCTCGTCATGGGCCGCGAAATGATCAAAAACAAACAGTACGATCCGCTCGTCCTGACCAACGCCATGGCCGGGCATATTCTGAAAGACAATGAAATCGAACTGGACTACCTCGATATCGTTTCGCCGGAAACGCTGGACGAAGTGGAGACCATCGACGACCTTGTCCTGATGGCCGGCGCAATAAAAATCGGCGGCGTCCGCCTTATCGACAACATACTGGTCGGTCCGGACGGGCCATGGAGCGACGAATGAATCCTGTTCATGAAAAAACCATCTGGAAAGCGGGCAATCTGATCGTACCGACTCCGGCGGCTCTGGTAAGCTGTCAGGCGCCGGACCAAAAAGCGAACCTTATCACCATCGCGTGGTGCGGCAATATCAATTCAACCCCGCCGATGCTGTCCATTTCGGTGCAACCGATCCGGTTTTCCCATGCGATGCTTGAGGAGTCCGGAGAGTTTGTCGTCAACCTGCCTTCGAGTTCGCTTGCCTGGGCGGTGGATTATTGCGGCGTCGTTTCGGGCCGCGATCACGACAAATTCGCCGAGGCCAAACTCACGCCATACAGCATGGATTCGGTCGCTTGCCCCGCCGTCCTCGAATGCCCCGTCAACATCGCCTGCCGGGTGCGGCAAACGGTACAGTTGGGATCGCACACGATGTTTTTGGCCGACGTGCTGGAAATCGGAGTCGACAGCGCCTATATCGACAAGACCGGAAAATTTCAATTGGACAAGGCCGACCTGCTCTGCTATGCCCACGGGCATTATTATGATTTGGGGAAAATGATCGGGCATTTCGGCTGGTCGGTCAGGAAAAAAACGGCGGCGAAACCGGGAAAAACGCCCCCGCGCCCGAGCCGCCGGACGAAAAAGTAAAATTCCCCGCTTTTCACTTGCGATGAAGCGGAAGCGACCGTTTAATTGTTAGGGGTATGTTTTTTCTCGGGAGCTTTCGGGGAGAATGGAATGGCTGTATTCAAAGCATATGATGTACGAGGCACGTATCCGGATCAGATAAACGAAAACCTGTTCGAAGCTATCGGCCAGGCCGCGCCCCAAGTATTGCAGTGCAAGACCTGCGTCGTGTCCCGCGATATGCGGGAATCCGGCGTTCCGCTTTCCCAGGCCATGATTCGCGGCCTGACCAAGGCGGGTGTGGACGTTATCGACATCGGCATGGCATCGACTCCCATGCTGTATTTCGCCACCGCCTATCTGAAAGCAGACGCGGGCGTGCAAATCACCGCCAGCCACAATCCGGCCAAATACAACGGCTGCAAGTGGTGCAAAAAAGACGCGGTGCCGGTCGCGTACGACACCGGCCTGTCCGATATGGAGAAGCTGGTCGAGAAAAACGCGTTTACCCCCGCCGCCAAGGCGGGCACGGTAAAAACCGGGGACATCGGTTCGGAATACCGCGCGAACCTTTTGAAATACGCCGGCTCCATCAAGCCGCTTACGCTGGTCATCGATGCGGGCAACGGCGTGATGGGCGCGTTCCTGCCCGCCCTGTTCGCCAAATTGCCGTGTGAAATGATCCCGCTGTACTTCGAGCCGGACGGAAGCTTCCCCAATCATGAAGCGAACCCCATCAAGCCCGAAAACATGCGCGACCTTGCCGCCAAGGTCAAGGAAATCGGCGCCGATTTGGGCGTCGCGTTCGACGGCGACGGCGACCGCGCCATGTTTACGGACGAGGAAGGCAATCTGATTCCGGCCGATTTTATAACCGCGTTGCTTTCCGGAGAGATGCTTGCCATGGATCCGGGCGCAACGATTCTGTATGACTTGCGCTCGTCCAAGGTGGTGAAAGAGGAAATAGAACGGCATGGCGGCGTCGCGGGATTGTGCCGGGTCGGCCACTCCTACATCAAGGCGATGATGCGCGAAAGCAAGGCGATTTTCGCGGGCGAATTGTCGGGGCATTTTTATTTCCGCGAGTTGCACTATACGGACAACGCCGAAATGGCGATGCTCTCGGTATTGAGCGTCCTGTCGAAGAGCGGGAAAAAATTGTCCGAGTTGATCGCCCCGTTCCACAAATACTTTGCCACCGGTGAAGTAAACTTCTCGGTTGGCGATGTGCAGGAGACGTTGGCGAACATTGAGGCGCAGTACAAGGACAAGGCGAAGGAAGTGCTTCATCTTGACGGCCTGTCCCTGTATTTTGATGGATACTGGTGCAATATTCGCGGGTCCAATACCGAGCCGGTCATTCGCCTTAACCTCGAGGCGGACACGGCCGAACTCCGGGACAAGACCCGATCGGAAATGGAGAAGGCGATCGGCGGAAAACCGGCCGACGGACATTGATGCGCCTCCGTTCCCCCGAACGTCCCGCATAAAAATTCCTGGTCCAGCGGAAGGCTGGCTTGGGGGTTTGGGGGCGAAGCCAGCCCCAAAATCCTTAATCAATGCCGCGCGGAAAAAGAAGCAGGTTGAACGTGCGGGAAAAGCGTATGAGAGGGAATGATCCGCGTGGCTTCCTTATAGAGGCAAAGAGGCCCGAAAGGCCGACTTTTGCCGTCTGCGCTTCGCACGGGTTGTGCCTTTGCGTCACGTGACGGCGGGGTTTGCGGCCCTGCGGGGCCGCGCCCGCCTTCAAGCGGAAGCCGCGCGGATTATTCCCCCTCATCCGCTTTTTTTGACGTCAAACCGCATTTGCTGTCCGCGCGGCATTGATTAAGGACTTGGGGGCTGGCTTCGCCCCCAAACCCCCAAG
>DAIPJX010000294.1:0-2396 GCA_036770065.1 Planctomycetota bacterium | reverse complement strand
CGTCATTCTGCGTCCCGACATGAGCAAAGTGAAAGGTTTCGGCTTCTCCTGGGAAGAATTCAAGAGCCAGCAATGGAATATGATCCGTTCCGCCGCCATCGGCATCGGCATCGGCATCCTGCCCGGAATCGGCGGCGGCACGGCCAACCTGCTTGCCTACTCCGTCGCAAAAAACCAATCCAAATATCCCGAAAAATTCGGCACCGGCGTTATCGACGGCGTCGTTGCATCCGAGACGTCCAACAACGCCTGCATCGGCGGCGCAATGATTCCGCTGCTCACCCTGGGCATTCCCGGCGACGCCGTCACCGCGCTGCTTCTCGGCGGCTTCATGATTCACGGCATCGTTCCCGGACCACGACTTTTTGTGGAACACGCGGATTTGGTTTACGCCATATTCGCCGCCACAGCCCTTGCGTCCGTCGTCATGCTGTTTATGGAATTTTACGGACTTAGAATTTTTGTCCGCCTTCTGGCCATTCCCAAAACCTATCTTTTACCCATCATCTTCTCCATGTGCTGTGTCGGCGCATATGGCCTGAACAGCCGTATTTTCGACATTTGGAGCGTGGTGCTGTTCGGGTTCCTCGGGTTTGGCTTCTCGGTGTTTACAATCCCGGTCGCGCCGTTCATCATCGGATTCATTCTGGGACCAATGACCGAAGCCAATCTCCGGCGCGGCTTGATGCTGTCGAAAAACAGCCTGCAACCGATGCTGTCCTCGCCCATCTGCCTCTTTTTCCTGACGATTACGGCCATTTCCCTTGGCTATACCATGTACAAGTATTACCGGAGCGCAAAAAAGAACGCCGCGAAAGCGTAGCTATTCTGACCGACGCGTTGTCGGCCGCCAGCCCATTTTTTTGGAGAAACGCCATGCCACGCACCAACCGTGTTTCGAAATTGACTCGCATCGCACCTTTGGCCATCGCGCTTGCAATCGCCTGCACCATTGCCGGAGCGATCGACTGGCCGACCAAGGCCATCGAGGTCGTCGTCCCGCACAATCCGGGCGGGGAAAACGACCTGAACATGAGGCGCTTCGCCAAGTATCTGGAAAAGGAAATCGGCCAGCGCATCATTATCGTCAACATGGCCGGCGCCGGAGCAACCGTCGGCATGAACAACGTCCGCGCGTCGAAACCGGACGGATACCGCGCCATCTGCTATGCGACCGCCGGACAGATCGCCGAAATCATCGGCATGATGGACTGCACCCTTACCGAAGCGTTCGACATCGCAGCCACCCACGTCATCGACAAGTACAATGTCTTCATAGCCAACGGCGACGTTCCATACAATAACGTTGCCGAACTGGTGGAATACGCGAAAGCCAATCCGGGCGAAGTGAATTTCGGCACCGAGTTCGGCGCATTTTCCCACGTCACCGTTCTTGCGCTCGCCGACCTCGCCGGAGTCGAATTCAACATCATTGATGCCGGAACCGCTTCGGAAAAAACAACCGCCATCCTCGGCGGTCGCCTTGACGCCACCGGCAGCCAATACGGCCTTATCCAACAGTACGTCGATACGGGCGAAGTCAAATGCCTCGGCATTCTTTCCGAAGAGCGCCAGCCCGGCGCGGAAAACGTGCCGACGGTCAGGGAGGCCGGATACGATCTGGTATTTGAACGTGTTTTCTTTGTCGGCTTCCCCAAAGGAACCGATCCGGAAATCATCGCAAAATTCAATGAAGCCAGCAAACGAGTGTATGAAAACCCGGACTACGTCGCCGAATGCAAGGCGGGCATGGCCGAAGCGCACTACATGACCCCGGAAGACGCGACCGCGTATTTCGAAAAAGCCTATGACGATTACAACAAATACCGCGACCTGCTTCGGCAAAACTAATCCATGGAAAGGATCTTCACAATGCTTGAATACGGTGTTGAAATACCGCAGGCGCTCAAGGATGGCGTAGTCGCATCGCTTCCAAGAATCAGGGACATAAAAGACGAAACGTTGCGACGGCAAACAATCGACGCCTGGGCGCTGGCTCTGGCAAAAAGCGATTTCAAAAAAATCGGGGACATCCCCGGACAAGGCATTCCGGACGGGCCCATATTCGGCGATCAGGCGCAGCACATCAATGGCGTTGCGACAATGGCGCTCGATTACGTCGACACGCTCGAGTCCGCCCTTGGCGAGCCGTTGGGCGCGGACAGGGATCTTCTCCTCGTCTGCGCGCTGGTGCACGATGTGGGCAAACCCTTCGAGTTCAGCCCGGCGAACATCAAGCGCTGGCACGACGACCCGCGGCCGAGCGGCAGTCCGGCCCTGCGCCACACGCTCTACGGCGTATACATCGCCTTTACCGTGGGCTTCCCCGAAGAAGTCGCGCATGTCTGCGGATGCCACTCTCCCGAAGGAGAACTGGTAACGCGCAGTTTGTACGC
>DAIPJX010000095.1:0-8634 GCA_036770065.1 Planctomycetota bacterium | reverse complement strand
CGTCCCATGCCGGTATATTGTAATTGAGTGCGGCGTTTCGTACTATACACTATGTTTGCATATGCCATGGCTCTTCGTATGCCCCGACGGACAATGCGTTATTATGACTGCCAAAAAGAAAAACGAATCGTTTGCCGAAGACGTCTCCGCGTCCCTCTCCCGGTGCCTCGAGGAACTGGAAATAACGCCAGGCAAAAAAAACGGCGTCCCGGCGTCAGGCTCCAAGTACTCCGCCCCGACCGCCGACAATATGCAGGAAGCGCTCGATTCGCCGATGAATCGGGTGCTGGGCAAAGCCGACGGCGGCTTTCTCGCCAATCTGCTTGACGGCAAAGGCGTGGATGATCCGGCGCTTCGCGATTACGGCGATAGATACCGGTACCTCGACCTGCTTGGAGAGGGAGGACAGGGAAAGGTCCTCCGTTTCCGCGACACGGTGCTCGACCGCGACGTCGCCATCAAGGTGGTCAAGCCGCCCTATACGAGCGATCGGGAAAACCTTCTCGAAAACGAAGCCCGCCTTGGCGGCATGCTTGAACACCCGAATATTCTGCCCACCTATGATTTGTGCCGGGACGAAACCGGAAGCCCGTTTTTCGTGATGAAAAAGGTCGAAGGCGTGAGCCTCGACGAATTGCTGAAAAAAGCCCATGCCGAAGGCGGCATGCGTTCAGCGCGGGATCAGGGCGAATTTTCGCGAAGGCGCCTTCTCAATATTTTCCTCCAGGTCTGCCATGCCATAGAATATGCCCATTCGCGCGGCGTATGCCATCTTGATTTAAAACCGCAGAACGTCACCCTTGGTCCTTTCGGCGAAGTGTATGTCCTGGACTGGGGATTCGCCGCCCGGGCGGAGGACAGCCCGAAGCTGGTGGCGGGGACGCCGTTGTACATCGCTCCCGAACGGTTCAAGCCGGGGAAACCGGACGCGCGCTGCGACATTTATTCGCTGGGGGTCATGCTGTACCGGATTCTCGTCAACAGCCTGCCGCGCGATGTCGGCAAGACGTCGTTCAAGGAATACCGCCGCCGCATCGACGAATTCCCCATTATTCCGCCGCGCCAACGCGACGCGAGCCTTCCGCGCGATCTCGAGGCTATCGTGATGAAGGCGCTCAGCGAAAATCCGGACGCCCGCTACCAAACGGTCGGCGAACTGGCGAGCGATTTGGAACGCTTCCTCGACATCCTTCCGGTGACGGCGTACCGCGAAGGGTGGTATGGCCGCGCGGTCAAATTTGCGCGCCGTCACCGGGCTCCCGTGGCTGCGGGAGCGGTGATGCTGGTCGCGGTGCTTTTGACCGGGGCGGCGTATTTCCGGGCAAAGCGCCTGTCCATCCAGGCGGAAGAGGCGCAGAGCAGGGTGGAGGAGGAACGGCTTAATCGCGAACAGGCCAATTTGAAGCTTATCCTTGCCGAAGAGGCGCGGAAGCGCGCCGACGATCAACGCCGCGAAACGTTGCGCCGCCGCGCCGCCGCCCGCGTGCCGATGGAAAAAGGCATGGACATCATGGACAAGTCGAAAACGGCGGTGGACAAGGAACGCGACAAAACGCAAAAATTGCAACTGCTCCAACCCGCCATCGATTTCTTTTCCGTCGCCTTGTCCATTCTCGAAGACGGCGGGGTGGAGAGCCAGGACGCGGCCGAGGCATTCTACGCCCGCGCCCGCGCCTACGAACAGGCGCGCGAAATCGGCCTGGCGGCGGACGATTACCGGTCCGCGTACCAGCGCGATCCGTCGTACATTATGGCCCGGTATTATTTGGGGCTTATTTATTTCAATATCGACGGCAATGTTCAGAAAGCCATGGCCGAGTTCGCCGCGATGAACGAAATCGACCCCGGGAACGAGTTTTCCGAGGTGGGGCAGGCGTATATCGAAGCGCATACCGGTCAGGACGGGCGGGCGCTTGAGCGGGTCAACCGGATAGAGGCGCGCGAACGCGCCGCGCGCGGGGACGACACGTCGGAGGATTCGTGGCGCAATCCGGGGCTGTCGTCGATTTGGCTGATTCGCGGCCAGATATACGGGCGCGAAGGCGGGGAGCATTATGATCCGGAAAAGGCGATAGAAGCATATTCGTTTTTCTGTTTTTACGATCCCGACAAGCCGTCGCCGTACCTCAACCGGGGCAAATTGAAGCTGGATATGCGCGCGCGCGCGCTTCGGGAACGGCGGACGGCTGACGCGGAGAAGTATCTGGACGAGGCGATTGCCGATTTTACGCAAGCGCTGGTTGTCGATCCGAAATACAAGCTGGCGTTCGAGCATCGCGGCTTCACGCTGTTCAAACACAAAAATCAGCTTGAGGAGGGGCTTCGGGATATCGAGAAGGCGATAGAACTGGATCCCAAGTTCACCGTGGCCATTCTCGACCGCGCGGCCATTCGCGAGACGCAGGGCAAATACGATCTGGCGGAGAAGGATTACCGGTTGGTCAAGGAAATTCAGCCCGACAACGCGAATGTCGATTACCGGCTGGGGATTCTTCATCTGTACACGGGCGATTTGGCCGAGTCGGAGGCTTCATTCGATTTGGCGGTGGAGAGGTCGCCGGGGCAGAGCGCCCGGGCCGTTCGGTTGCACAGGCGCGGCATTATCCGGTTTTTGCGCGGCAATTATCAGGGAGCGGTGGATGATTTCGACCAGTCGCTTGCGCTCCGCAGCGACGGGAAAGCGTATCCGGCGCTAATGCGGTGGCTGGCCCTGGCCCGTTTGGGCAGGGAGATCGATCAACAGGAATTTGCCAAGCAGTTGGATGTCGGTCCCGACAAACCGTGGCTGGCCGTGGTCGGAAGCATATATTTGGGCGACGATCCGTTTGGCGAGGATCAGGCGCTCATGCTGGCGGATACGCCGGAGGCGCTGTGCGAGACGGGATTCTATCTTGGAGCGCGGGCATGGGTACGCGGCGAAACGGTGAATGCCCTTGCGTATTTCAAGCAAGCGGTCGATTCCGGCGTTCATCTGTTTATGGAATACAGCATGGCCAGGATACTCTCCGAACGACTGACCGCGCAGCGGGAGAATGCGATTCGGCTTCCGGATCAGGTCGGTTTGCCGCCGACAATCCCGTCAATGTCCGATCTTGTGACGGCGGAACAATAAACGGCTTGCACGGAAAAGACTTGTCAGTGATTGAACCTTTTGTATAATCGATAAAGTCAACTTTTTTCGTTTTTTATGAGGAATGAATAGTTGGACGCATCAGACGCCGATTCCGGGTTCAGCCATTTCCGCACGACAGCGTGGTCGGTGGTCCTTGGCGCACAGAACGCCGAAGGCGGTCGCGGCGATCGCGAACAGTGTCTGGCGTATTTGTGCCGCAACTATTGGAAACCGGTGTATTACTATATACGTCGCCGCGGGTTGGGTCATGACGATGCAATTGATATGACGCAAGAGTATTTCGCGACGTTTCTGGAAAAGGATTTTGTCGCGATCGCCGATCGCGAGCGCGGCCGGTTCCGCACGTTCGTTTTGGTGACGGCGAACCGCTTTTTGTCGAAACAGTTGGCGCGAAAAGCGCGGAAAAACACGACTGTCGCCCTGAGCTTCATTTCGCACGATGCCGAAGGCAATGAAACGTATCTGCCGGAACTCGCCACGGGTGAAACGGCCGAGGATGATTTCAACCGGCGCTGGGCCTTGTCCATTCTCGAGGGCACGCTTGAGCGAATGAAGAGGGAATGCACGGACGGCAAGCGGAAATTGTATTATCTCGCGTTTCGCCGGTATATCGAATCCTCGGCCGACATGGCGCCGCCCAGTTACCGAGAAATCGGACAGGAACTTGGCGTGTCCGAGATAGACGTGACCAATTTCCTGTATCGGGGCAGGAACATTTTCCACAAACTGCTCAGGAGCGAAATCCGCGAGCTTGTCGCTTCCGATTCGGAGATCGACGCCGAAATAGAAGCGCTCAAGGAGTATCTGCGCAGATAGCGGCGCGTCCCCCATGCCGGTTATTTTTTCGCGAGAGTCCCTTGAGCACCGCCGACGCGATGTCTTTCCCGTCCATTCCGTATCGTTCCAAAAGCTCCTTGTGCGACGCCGTCTCCGCATATCTGTCCCGCAAGCCGACAAACTCCATAACCGGGTTCGCGTCGGAGCGGGCTATTGCTTCCGCGACCGCGCCGCCGAGTCCGCCGATGACGGAGTGTTCCTCGGCGGTTATGATGAGGCCGGTTTCGGTTGCTTTGGCGAGGATGAGTTCGGTGTCGAGCGGTTTGATGGTGAACATGTCGACGACGCCGGCCCGGATGCCTTGGCTGGACAGCATTTCCGCCGCTTGCAGCGCTTTTCCCA
Organism: Planctomycetota bacterium; assembly: GCA_036770065.1. GTDB lineage: Bacteria > Planctomycetota > SZUA-567 > SZUA-567 > SZUA-567 > JAJBSZ01. The sequence continues at coordinate 4,322 of DAIPJX010000095.1, read as the reverse complement.
CCATGACGCCGGTGGCGATAATGGTTGCGTCTTTTCCCTCCCTGACGACGGCGCCTTTGCCGATTTGGAAATCGGCGCCGGGTTTGTGGACGTCCGCGGCGGCGTCACGGGTCAGGCGGATATAGAAGGGGCCGGGGGTGTCGAGGGCGGTTTTCACCATCCAGTCGACGATGGCGTTGTCGCTTGCGCACATGACGGTCATGTTGGGAAGCGTGCGCATGATGGCGATGTCTTCCATGGCATGATGCGAAGGCCCGTCGTAGGCGCCGGACATGCCGCCGTAGGCCCCCATGAGCTTGACGTTCAGGTTGGTGTAGGATATGAGCCCGCGCGCGGCGCACAGGCCGAGGGTGGAGAAAAAAATGGCGAAGGTGTTCGCGACCGCCGTTTTCCCGACCGAGGCGAATCCCGCGGCCATGCCGGTCATGTTTGATTCGGCAATGCCGACGTTGAAAAACCGTTCCGGGTATTCCGCCCCGAAAAGGCAGGAGCGCGACGACGAGGACACGTCGGCGTCGAGCACGACCACGTCGGGATTCCCGCCGCCGTATTTCAACAACGCTTCGCCGTATGCTTCACGGAGTGGTTTAGTCATGGCACGCTCCCAAATCGCGCAGCGCCTGTTCGTGCTCCCGATCGTTCATGGCTTTTCCGTGCCAGGCGCTTTGTCCCTCCATGAACGATACGCCTTTTCCCTTTATCGTGTTGGCGATGACGACGGAGGCGGCGCCCGCGTTCTTCGTCAGTTCGATTGCGTCGCAGAGGGCGGAGATGTCGTGGCCGTCGCATTCGACGACATTGAGTCCGAAGGCGGAGAATTTTTTCGACATATCGAGTCCCGGCATGATGACGTCGGTTGGACCGTCGAGCTGAACGCCGTTTTTATCGAGAATAATGGTGAGGTTCCCGAGGGCGAACTTGTTCGCCGCCTCGCACGCTTCCCAGACGACGCCTTCGTTGGATTCGCCGTCGCCGATGACGGCATAGACGCGGGAGGGGCGCTGGTCGAGCTTCAGCCCCGCCGCCATGCCGACCGCCGCCGCGAGGGCGATGCCAAGAGGCCCGGAAGTCGATTCAATGCCGGGGCAGAGGTTAGGGTTCGGATGTCCTTGCAGCCGGGAATCGAGCTGCCGCAATGTTTTCATTTCCTCGACCGGAAAGAATCCGCGTTCGGCCAGGACACGGTACAGCATGGGGGCGGAATGTCCTTTTCCGACGACGATGCGGTCGCGGTCGGGGCATTTTGGATGGTTCGGGTCGACGTTCGCCTTTTCGAAGTAGAGCGCGGTGTAGATTTCGGTTGCCGACAACGAGCCTCCCGGGTGTCCGGTCTGGATGGCGTGGAGGGTGTTGACGACGTCGATTCGGAAACGACGGCAGAGTTCATCCAGTTCCTTTTTCCGTTCTGGCGGGAGCCCCATGCGATTTTCTCCGGTGTGTGCGGTGGTTTTTATATTTTCAGCGTATCGTTGATGACGTCCCGGAGTTTGTCGCGGGAGAAGGGTTTGACGAGATAATTGCTTGCGCCTTGCTGGATGGCTTCGACGACCCGGCTTTTTTGCGATTCGGCGGTGATCATGATGACGGGGAGGTTCCGGGTGGCTTCGGCGGCGCGGATGGTTTTGAGGCACTCGAATCCGTTGGTGAGCGGCATGTTCCAGTCGAGAAGAACGAGCGCGATGTCCGGTTGATCGCGCAGGGCGGCGAGTGCGTCGTCGCCGCAGTCGACTTCGACCAAGTCGTCGTATCCCAGTTCGGTCAATGCGCCGGTGATGATGCGCCGGATGGTGATGGAATCGTCGGCAACCAGAATTTTCATACGGGTTCTTTCAGGCAAAGCACGCTACAATCGGAAAAATAATAGATAATTTCTTTACCATAGTCGATGCTTTCTGTCAATACAAACGCGGACATTGAGAATCTGTCGAAGGGGATGCCGGATGAAGTCGCGGGAACGAACGGGAATACTCCTCATTATTTTGTATCTCGGGTTCATCAGTCTCGGTTTGCCCGACGCTGTTTTGGGTTCGGCCTGGCCTGCGATGCGCCACTCGTTCGGGAGGCCGTTGGAGTCGGCCGGCGCTCTCCAGACGATGACGACGGTTTTGTCGGTTGCGTCGAGCCTGGCGGCGGGGTGGCTTCTTTTTCGTTGGCATACCGGCGTGATTATCGCGGCCAGTTCGGTCATGACCGGCTGCGCCATGTATGGATACGCGTTTGCGCACGGCTGGCCGGTCCTCCTGTTTTTCACGATTTTTTTTGGATTGGGGCAGGGGGCGGTCGACGCGGCGGTCAACGGGTACATGGCGAAGCATTATTCGGCCAGGCACATGAATTGGGTTCATGGGTGCTGGGGCATTGGCGCGGCGTGCGGTCCGTTCATCATGACGTCGGTTTTTTCGGCCGGGTATGGTTGGCGGACCGGATATTTTTCGATTGCCGCGGCGCAGACGATCCTTTCCCTGGTTTTTTTCTCGACGCTTGGCTTGTGGGGCGGGGCGGACAAGCCGGACGCGCCGCTGTTGCCCCGAACGCCGGACGGGACGCCGGGTGAGCGGCGATTGCCGATGAGGCGGGTGTATATAACCGGCGGCGCGAACACGCTGTTTTATTTTTGCTATGCCGGGGTCGAGCCGCTGGTCGGGTTGTGGGGCGGTTCATATCTGGCGGATGAATTGGGCGCGCATCCGGCGACGGCGGCGGTTGGGGTGACGGTGTTTTGGTCGTTGTTGGCGGCGGGGCGGTTCGGCATGGGGATTTTTGCGGACCGGGTGCGGGCCGAGACAATTCTCCGCGCGGGAATTTTTGCGGCGTTGGCGGGAGGATGCGTGTTTGTTTTTGCGCCGGGGGTCACCGTGTTCTGTTTTGCCATGGCGGTGACGGGACTGGGCATTTCGCCGTTGTATCCGGTCATGATGCATGACACGCCGGCCCGGGTTGGGCGGGCGTTGTCGGATCGGGTGGTTGGTTTTCAGGTTGGGGCGGCGTTGTCGGGGAGCGCGGTGGTGCCGTTGGCGTTCGGGTATGCCGCGAAAGCGTGGGGACTTCGCATTTTCGGTTATGCGGTTGTCGTTTTCGCGTTTTTTGTTTTGTGCATGCATGAAGTGTCTTTTCGCCATTCCCTTCGGAGAGGGAAGTAGGACCGTCGTTCGTGTTCCGTGCCGCCAAGCGCCGCCGGAAAATGCGCCGGACAGTACATAGAATGATGAAGCTCCACGGCGGAGCGGTTGAGGGGAGATGCATGCGCAAATGGATGTCATGGATTCGAACAATTGAACGGGCGGCGCTGACGGCGTGGTTCGCGCTGCGCGATCCCCGGGTGCCGTTGTATGCCAAACTGGTTCAGGCGCTGGGATTTTTCTATTTGTTTCTTCCCGCCGACTTGATCCCGGACATTCTCCCGTTTGTCGGCATGCTTGACGACGCGCTGTTGATGCCGCTTGCAACATATGCTTTTTTCAAGCTGATGCCGGGAAAGGTATTGTCGGAACTGCGCGGACGGGCCGACGCGGCTGTCGGCAAATGGGGCAATGCGGTTTTGCATATCCTGGGCGGTTTGATCGTTCTCTGGACAGGGCTGGCGTTGACGGCCGGCTGGTTTCTTCTCGGCAACGCTTCCAACTTCATGCGAAAATAGCAAAAATACGGAGCATGCAAACATTCTCCCGCCATACAGTTTTTCCTGTAGCTTCCTGTTTCCGGATCGTTCTTTTCATGTCCGGAGGGAGAAGGGGAGGGCTGGATTGCATTGTTTTTATGGAGGAGAAAAAATGCGCCGTATATTGTTTTTTATCGCTGTGGCGACGATTTGGGTTGGCGCTTCGTCGGCGCGGGCGGCCATGGTGTCGACCATGGAGACTCCGGCCGCGGTCACGGATGCGCACGGCTTCGCCATTGTTCCGGTGCAGGAATTGCGGGTTTCGGGCGATGAAGGCGCTGCCCGCGTGTATGAGATAATCAGGCCGAACGGTGAAGGATTCACCATCGGCCGGTTGAACACTTCATGCACATGCGTGCGGTTGGAGACGCGGCAATCGTCGTATGCTCCCGGAGAGCGCGCGTTCATAACGCTTCGGAACATTCGTCCCACGCCGCCGGAAGGCCGGATGTACACATTTTACGTGCAGGTTACGTCGCCTGTCCGCGCGACGCTTCGCGGCGACACGTTTGTGCAGTCCGAGCGTTTTCGCCGCAACCGTCCGCTCGTGCCGACCGGCAGCCGGTACGGCGGAGCGCGGGAGACCGGTTCGCGCGGTTTTTACCGCTGACGTTTTTTCGGCGCGTCCGCATCAACGGAAAAGCCCAACGCGTCATGCGCGTTG
>DAIPJX010000094.1:0-8656 GCA_036770065.1 Planctomycetota bacterium | reverse complement strand
CATTATTAATTATTAATTGTCACTTAAACAGGATCATGGTCGAAGTCATCGCCACCATCCCCACATAAACTTCGCCGTACGAAGAGAAGGCAATGGAGGGAATCCCCGCGAACAGCTTTCCAAACGCCTCCGTCTGCCCCAATTTGTCCAGTGTGTGATGCCGCGAAGCGCAGTTTATGTGAAGCACGGCTGAAAACGGCCCCTCCTCGTCCAGCTTGCGCTTGAAAGCGGCAGCCGTGGTGTTGAGCACATCGCCGGCAGTGGTCAGATACAGGCGCGTTCCCTGCCGCACCGCAGCATACGTCCTGAGGCCTTCCCCATCCACCACCTGAATCGCCGGACGCACAAAGGGATCGCCGTCGGCAAGCAACGCGAGGGGATTGTTGTCGAAATCGACGGCGGTCAAGGCCGACGCTTCCTTGCCAATCAGCCGGGCATACAGAGACGCGGCGGGCTGGCCGTTCAATTCCCAAATAATACGCTTGTCCTCGTCGGCTTTCGTGATGTTCAGGGCGTGATCGGTCAGGTTCACAGCCTGGGTTTTGAGAAGCGAAAAACCGCCGCGCGGCTTCCACAGCACGATCACGGTGGCGGAATGGTAGGCGCGGCCACGAAAAAAGACCCGTTCGGTGCCGAGGAACGTATAATTTTCGCCCGCCATGCCGCCGACAAAAATAACATCGGTCACTTCACCCAGGCGTTCAAGCACAGCCTCGCTGGATGGAGCGACAGGAGCGCCGAGAACAAAACCGACGTACTCCCGATAATTGAGATCAAGCAGGCTCCGGCCAAGGCCGCGCCCGATGTGGGCCATGGCGGCGTCGACCGAAGCGTACGCACCGTCCCCGACCGGTTCCCGTTCATCATCCACGACCACGGCGGCCTCGCAATAATCGAATGCTTCGGCGGCAAATGCCATGGCGACCACGGAACCTGTGAGAACCCGCGCGTCGACGGCTTCGCCGGTGGCGGTACAGCCCAGTGTGTCGACGCCGGGAAACGCCTCGTGCATCGCGCGGGCCAATGTCGCGGGGTCGTATTCGATGGACGAGAAAAAAACAACCATGGCGGCGGGGAAACCGGCCAGGCCGCTCCCGATGATCTCGACCGCCTTCCGGGCGTCGGCGACAGGATCGCCGGAAGTGCACTGGGCGTATGTTGTGCGGAAGAACATTGTCTACCTTTCAGTGATATCGGAGGACAGGATACCGATTTTTCGACTTTTTCCGTTTGCCGTCACGCGACGGCGGGGTTTGCGGCCCTGCGGGGCCGCGCCCGCCTTTAAGCGGAAGCCGCGCGAATATTCCCCCTCCAACGCTTTTCCGTTTGGTCAAACCGCAAACATCTTCCGCGCGGCATTGATCAAGAACCTGGGAACCGGCTTCTCCCCCAAACCCCCAAGCCAGCATCCTCTGGACCTGTTTTTTTACCTATTTGCAACGATCGACAAATGCCTGATAATCCTCGGGCGTATCTATGCCCTTGGGCGGACGCGAAGACGCTATCATCGCCGATATCGTCATCCCGTTCTCAAGCGCGCGAAGCTGCTCAAGCTTCTCCGTCTGCTCAAGCGCACCGCCGGGAAGCATGACGAATTTCTCCAACGCCGACCTCTGATACAAATAAATCCCGACATGACCATACGACGGCGGCGCAAACACTCCATTATCACGACGAAACGGTATGTCTGCACGAGAAAAATACAACGCACGGCCATCCACGCCCAATACCGCCTTCACCAACGCCGGATTCTCGCGATCCGCCATGTCCGACAAAGGGTACACAATCGTCGAAATGTCCGGCCTGTGCTCCCTGTGAAACACCCCAAGCGACAACACCGAATCAACCGGAATGTCCGGCTCGTCACCCTGAATGTTCAACACCGCATCGATATCGCGCGGAAGCGACTCCGCCGCCTCGGCAATGCGATCGGAACCGGACTGATGATTGACGTCGGTCAAAACCGCCGCAACATCCAATCCTTTCTCCCGGCTGAACGCATTCACCGCATCCACCACACGCGCATCGTCCGCCGCAACCATGACGCAGGCAAACATGCCGCCCGATTCGTCCCGGACCCGCGCCGCCGTCTCGACCGTATGGCAAACAAGCGCCTGGCCGCTTTTATTCAATAACATTTTCCCCGGCAAACGCGTCGACTGAAGACGCGCAGGAATAATAATCGCCGCCCGCATGTCCAACTCCCTTTTTACAGATCATGGCCAGAGTAGGAAAGGTTAAAACTTTTATTGCACAATGGAAAATCGGAAACCTGCTGGCCCCGCAACGCCACCGCGAGACCGGACCAATTGAAAAAGGACGGATCGACAATTTTATACGCGTCAAACTTGCCCTCGCCGTTTGTCAACGCAACGTGACAAATCCGGCCCCGCCAACCCTCCGTCATGGCAACCGCGACGCTGTCCGCCGCAAGCGCGGGCAAAACGCGCGCATCGACAACCTCCGGCTCAAGCGGCTCCGACAACCACTCGCGAAGAAGCGCAACCGAAACGGCAATCTCCTCCCGACGCATACGCGCGCGATCCATCACGTCCCCGTTCGCCCCAACCGAAAGTGAAAAACTGTCGGCGCGGTACGGACCGAACGGTTGATCAAGACGCGTGTCGAAACGCAAGCCGCTCGCCCGCGCCGCCGGACCGACCAAACCAAGTTCGTGCGCGGCGTCAATCGAGACCTTGCCCGTCTCGTCAAAACGCGCAAGCACCGACGGCTTCCCGAACATCAAATCAACCGCGCCGCAAATATCCTTGTACGCCGCGTCAAGACGGACGCGAATCGTCTCCCTCATGGCGGCGTCCATCCCATATAAAACGCCGCCCGGCGCAATCAGGCCGCGACCGAAACGGTTGCCGGCGACGAGCGCGGTCAAATTCAGAATGTCGCCGCGCAACCGGCCGCAATAATTCGCCGTCGGCAAAAACCCGACATCCCCGGAAAGCGCGCCCAGATCGCCCGTGTGATTGGCAATCCGCTCCAGCTCGAGCGCAACCCCGCGAACACGCGACGCCTCGGCCGAAACGGCTTCCCCCGACAACGCCTCCATCGCCAGGGCGTACGCAAACGCATGCCCAATGGTCGTGTCTCCCGCCGCCGTCTCCATCAGGTGCCGGGTGCGAACCGTCGGACCGCCCCGAAGCGACCGCTCAATCCCGCGATGCTGGAAGCCAAGCGCGATTTCCAAATGCATGACGATTTCGCCCTGGCATTGAAAACGGAAATGGCCCGGTTCAATCACCCCCGCATGCACCGGACCAACCGCGACTTCATGCACCTGCTCGCCCTCAACCCGGTAAAATTCCATAACCCCCGGCGCGCCATGAAGAAAACGGACCGGCTTCAGCCAGGGATGGCCAACCGGTTTGCTTGTGCCCTGTTCGGCAATTTCACGCTCGAACATGTGCGCTTCCGGGCATTCCGGCGTTATGGAGGAAAAGGTCTCCCCCACGGTTCCGGCGGCAAGGGAAATGTCCGGCGAATCAGGATTGGCGACGACGGCGAGCAAACACGTCGCGGCCTCGCGCTTGAACGGGAACAGCGCCGCAAGCCGCGAACCGCCGGCGATTTTTTCAAGAATGAAAAGGCGAAGACGGCTCCAGTCGCCGATCGGCAAATCGGCTACCCGGGCGGCTGTGCCGTTTTGCAGGATCAATTCGGTTTCGCTCATGGTCGAATCCCCGGCATGAAAACGAAATCATTGTCGATAATGACAGCCGCTTCCGACAAGGCGGCGGCGAGAAAGCCGGGAACGCCGAAACCCAAAATCGCAACCAGCGTCAACGCAACCAAACCGGGCAGCGCCATCCAGGTCGATTCGCGCTTTTCCCCTTCCGCCAGCGGCGGCGGAGCGCCGCGCAACATGCCGAGAACAACCGTCAGCATGCCGATAAAAACAACCGCGAGAAATACAAGGAACAAAACGCCCTCCACCGCCCGGCCGCTGGAAAAGGACGCGATAATGATGGAAAACTCCGACAGGAAAATGCCGAACGGCGGCAACCCGCAAATGGCGAGAAATCCCGCCAGCCACAACGCGCCGTTGATCGGCATGCCCCGCCGCACGCCCTTCACCGTCAGGGTGGACTTGTCGTGATAGCGGAACATGATATTGCCCGCGGTCATGAACAGGCAGCCTTTGGCGAAGGTATGGTTGACCGCGTGGAACAGCGCGGCCCATAACCCCGCCCCGCCTATGCCCGCGCCGAACGCGAGTATGCCCATGTGCTCCACCGACGAATAAGCCAAGAGCCGCTTGAAATCGCGCTGGCCCAATATGAACGCTCCCGCGATGCCCATCGAAACCAGTCCGAACAGGCGAAGCATTTGTCCCGAGAACGCGTCCAGCCCGGCGGATTGGACAATGTCGGCGCCGCGCAAAATCGCCAGGAACGCGCCGTTCAACAACGTTCCGGACAACAGCGCGGACACGGGGGAGGGCGATTCGGCGTGTGCGTCGGGAAGCCACGTGTGCATGGGCGCAAGCCCCATTTTCGCCCCATACCCGACCAGAAGGAAAATGAACGCGGCCCTGACCAGCGCCGGATCCATAAGCGGCGCAAGATAGGCAAGCGCGCGCACGCGCAACGTGAACAGGCCGCTCGACGCGTTCGAGGCGGCGACGGCGAGAATGAACGTTCCCAAAAGCGCCAGGGCAATGCCCACCGAACAAATGAGAAGGTACTTCCAGGTCGCTTCGAGCGCGCCCGGGCTTTTTCTGAAATAGATGAGCGGCGCCGTCGCCAGCGTCGTCGCTTCCACCGCCACCCACATGAGGCCCATGTCCTGCGCCAGGCACACCGCCGTCATGGTCATGAGGAAAAACAGCAGGCCAGCCACGTACAACCGCTCCGATATGCCCTGGCGTTGCGACAGCGCCGCATACCGCCGCATGTCGCCGACCGCATAAAATCCCGCCGGGACAAACAGCCCGCTCGTCAACGCGAGGAACAACAATCCCAAATGATCCGGATGCAGCCACGGCGAAAACAGGGCCGAGGGCGACGCCGGGCATATCCAGAGCCAGGCGGTCAAAGCGGCGTGAACGAGACCGGCGGCGGGCACAAGCCAACGCCGCGCCGCCGCCAGCCGCGCCGGCAACAGTATCGCGGTAACGGCGGCGAAAAACGGAACCGCCAAAAGCAGTGGGATTATCATCGTCGTGGCCACGTCAGGCGTCTCCGGCCGGATCGCGCAAACTTGCCAGACGATCCGCGTCCATGTGGGAAAATTCCCGGCTAATATGGAGTATGGCGACGCCCATGATAAGCACGGCCACAAACACGTCGAGCAGCACGCCCATTTCAAGCAGCCACGGATGACTGGACAGGGTGGCCGCGCCAAAGGCGAAAATGCCGTTTTCAAGACAGAGATAGCCGAGAATCTGCGTCAGCGCCTTTCGCCGGGCGAAAGTGATGAAAAAACCGGTCAATATGCCGAAAAACGCCGACGGCAAAAGAAGCCCGCCATTATGCGCGGCGGGAAGGCGAATTTGCAGCCAGAAGGCGAACGCCAACATGCCAAGGCCGGCCAAAAGCGACGCGTTGTACCCGACGAGCGGTTCGACTTCGCGGCTGATGTTGGCGCCGGCAATGGCCCGCAGAAGAAGGCGCGGGAAAATAACGCCCTTCACCGCCAGCGTGACGCAACAGAGAAGCACCGAGGACAAGGTGATATGATGCAGTTCCTGAACGAGCGGCAGGACGGCGAGAATGACGCCTTGCAGCGTCACCGCCTTGACCAGCATGCCGAGGCGGCTTGACGCGAGCAGCGCCAGGCTCGTCAGCATATAGATGATGGATAAATATTCAACCGCCTGCGTCCGCATCGTTATGCCGCCCTTGCAACCAGTATCAACGCAATTGCCGAAAGCACCGCCGCCCCAACCAGAAATTGCGGCACCCGCACCAGGCGCAGGCGCGCCATGCCCGATTCCACGCACCCGATGACGACCGCGTACACCGCCATGCCGCCAAGGAACACCGTTCCGTCCAGCCAGGCCGAACCGATGCCCACCGGCACCATCGTCCCCACCGCCAGCGCGCCCATAACCCATAATTTAAGCGCGGACCCGTATTCGATCAGCGCCAAATCCGGACCGGAATGATCGAGAACCATGACTTCGTGAATCATGGTCAGTTCGAGATGCGTCGCCGGATCGTCGACCGGGATGCGGGAATTTTCCGCGAGCGCAACCAATAACAGCGCAATCCCCGCGAACAGCATGGCCATGAAGTATTTTGCCGTCACCTCCGGCGTGAGCGAAAGGAAAAATCCCGACAACGACAAATCGCCCGATATCACCGCAAGCGTCGCCATCGCGAGAAACAACGCCGGTTCGGCCAACACCGCGAACCACGCCTCCCGGCTCCCGCCCATGCCCTCGAACGATGAACCGACATCAAGCGCGGCCAGAACCATCACCGCCCGCGCCAGCGTGAACGCGCCCGCCCATATGAGAAAATCGCCATGAAACGATATGAGCGCCGCGCCCCCGCCCATCGGCGTCAGGCAGGCGGCGGCAAGCCCCGCCCCCAAAACAGCGACCGGGCAGGCGCGAAACAGCCAAGTCGCCGTTTCCGAATAGACCAGATCCTTTCGCGCCAATTTAAAAATATCGTAATACCGCTGCAGCAGCGGCGGGCCGCGCCTGCCGCCCGCCTTCGCCTTGACGCGATTGATTATGCCCGGCAAAAGCGGGCATAAAAGCAGGGCTGTTGTCAACATGACGGCCGAAGACATGGGCTTCCTTTTACGATTTTTATGACAATTGCCACAACAACAACGCCACCAGCACGACCGCCATATACAATAAATACGCCTGCACCCGCCCCGTCTGCATCAAACGGATTTTTTCCGCCACGCGAAGAACGGCGACGAACACATCGCGGTACCCCCACGCCTGATCGATGCCGGGATTTTCCGACGCGAAATCTCCCTGGGCGGGGAACAGTCCGTCCGGTTTCGTTTCCTTGTCCACCGAGGGCGCGAAAAGACTGAATGTTTTCACGAGCGGGCGGGAGAACGAGTGCGCCGTATACTGCATCCGGCTGTCCGGCCTGGCATAGCCGCAGTCCCAGGTCGGGCCGGCGACGGCTTTTTTTCCGCGCACCAAAACCCATCGCACAACAAACGCGAGAGCAAGGCATCCCGCCACAAGCCATGCGCCGAGCGCCGCCGAAAAAAGAACGTCCGCCTCGGCGGCCATTTTCCATGTTTGCAGTCCGAAGGAATCGGGCGATCCCGTCCGCACCAATGCATCGACCGCCGGCGTCAGCCACAGAACGATGCGCGGCGACAGCGCCGCCATATAGACCGATATGCCGGCAAGGGCCAAATGCGGAATAAGGTAAAAACGCCGCTCCCTGCCCGCCGACGCGCCGCCCGCTCCGCGCCGGTTGCCGAGAAAAATAAAACCGAACGCTTTCATATACGCCGCCGCCGCCAGGCCGCCCGTCAGCGCCAGCGCGGCAATGGCCGCGACATACACGGCGACGACCGAACCGGACAGGGTGGTCGCGCCGGTGAAGGCGGAAAACAGCAAAAGAAATTCGGACGCGAATCCCGACAGGGGCGGCACCGCCGCCGCGCCCAGCGCGCCGACAAAAAACAACGCGCCGGTGGCGGGCAACCGCTTCAGCATACCGCCCATGCGATCAAGCATGCGGGTGCCGCTCTGCGCGTACACCGCGTCGGCGGAAAGAAAAAGGAGCGCTTTCGACACGGCATGAGTGATCATATGGAACAACGCGCCGGCGAACCCCAAAAACGCCACGGCCGGGCTGTCATAACAGAGTCCAAGCAATCCGGCGCCGGTTCCCGCCGCCATGAGGCCGAAATTCTCCACCGACGACCACGCAAGCAGTTTCGACAAATCCTGAGACGCGAGCGACCGCGCCGCGCCAAGCAGGGCGGACCCCAATCCGGCGAAGAGCAGGAGATGTCCCCACCACGCCGGGGGCGGCGTTCCGTCCGAAATGACGGTCAACATGCGCAGCAATCCGTACAGGCCGAGATTGCCGATTACGCCCGAAAGAATTGCTCCGACATGGGCGGGCGCTTCGGGATAGCTCTCCGTATACCAGGCATGGAAGGGGGCAAGCCCGAATTTGCCGCCGAACCCGGCGACAGCCAGCGCAAAGACCGCCGTCGCAATGCCGCCGGTAGCGGCGAAGCTGTTGAAGTCGAGCGTTTCCCCGGGACGCGCCATAAGCGCGAACATGGCGAAAAGGCAGGCGCAACCGATATGTCCCGCCGTCAAATACACCCAGCCGCCCGAACGTTGGCCCGGCCCGCGCTGGGCGTTTTCGACCAAAAGGAACGAGGCAACCGTCATTATTTCCCAGGCGAAAAGGAACAGGACGGCGTTACGCGCCACTACGACCAGCGCGGCGGCGGCGAGCGTCGTATTGAAGAACAGCCAGTGTTCGCGCGGGTAATTGGCGGCATATCCGCCGGCCTGGCGCCGCAACGCGGCGGCGGCGGCGAGAGCGCCGATAGTGAAAACAGGCAACAGGAAAACGGCGGTGAGCGAATCAAGGCCGAGCGTCATCGTTCCGTACGGCACGCTCCACAGCGTACGGCTCGTTTCAAGCTGGCGGGAAAGCAGGCTGGACAGCGCTCCGAACACCCCAAACCCGCC
>DAIPJX010000093.1:0-8663 GCA_036770065.1 Planctomycetota bacterium | reverse complement strand
AGAAAACCTTTCTGAAGAAAGGTTCTTCTCCCCCAAACCCCCTCTTTCCAAAGACTTTTAGCCCGCTCTCGCGCCTGGCACAGGTTATAGATGAACAGATGCCGTTATCGACAACATTTGCCGGGCGCGAGAGCGGACTAAAAATTTTTGGGATAAGGGAGCTCGAGGGAAAAGGACCTTTTTTTAAAAAGGTCTTTTCCCTCGAAACGTCACGCTCATGCCAACGCAACGAATTGGGGATAATTCGGACAGAATCCAGGGGTTTGTCTTCAGGCGTAGACGTCGATGATTTGTTGCGCGATTGCCATTTTATCGCCGATGATTTGGTTTTCAACGCCGACGGCGATCATGTCTTTGGACAGATCCATCTGTTCTTGCATTCCCGCCATTAAGAGTTTCATCATGTCCGCCATCATGGCGTTGGCGCCGCGCATTGCTTCGATGCCCATGGATAGTGCTCCTTTGTTTCGCCAGAGTGTTCATGATAAATTATCGGATGTCGCGGTTCGGACTTGAGGGAGAAAAAGGAAAAAATGCATCCGCGCGGAAAGAATGTTTGGATAACCGGCGCATCGTCGGGTATTGGCCGGGCGTTGGCGGCGGCCATGGCGGGTGAGGGCGCGAGGGTTGTGCTCTCCGCGCGGCGGCGTGATCGGCTGGAGGAGGTGGCGGGAGTGTGCCGGGAGCGTGGGGGAGTGGCCGAGGTGTTGGCGTTTGATGTGGCGGAGAGCGGGGGATTATCGGCCGCGGCGGAGGCGGCCGCGGCGCGGATTGGGCCGATTGACATGATGGTGCATAGTGTCGGGATTGGCCAGCGGGGATTGGCGTTATCGACGGAGGAGGCGGTTGGGAGACGGGTGTTTGAGGTTGATTTTTGGGGAGCGGTCGGGTTGACGCGCGCGGTTGTGCCGGGGATGGTGGAGAGGGGTTTGGGCCAGGTTGTGGTTGTGTCGAGCTTGCTGGGAAAGTTCGGTGCGCCGCGCCGGGCGTATTATTCGGCGGCGAAGCATGCGTTGCAGGGGTGGTTTGATTCGCTGCGCGAGGAGTTGCTGGGAAGCGGGGTAGGAGTGACGGTGTTGGTTCCGGGGTGGGTGAGGACGGAGATTTCCGAGCATGCGTTGGAGGCGGATGGTGTGGCGCATGGGACGATGGATGCGGGGCAGGCGCGCGGAATTTCGGCGGAGGAGTGCGCGGTTCGGATGATGTCCGCGATTATTCGCGACAGGCCGGAGCAGCTTATTGGCGGAGTTGAGTGTGGCGGCGCGTATTTGCATCGCATATGGCCCGGATTATTCCGAAGGCTTATGCGCAAAAAAGGCATTGGCTGACTCATGCCGAAGGCTCGCACGCGTTGCGTCAGTCAGCCTTCGGCATGAGCGTAAACGGCAAGCAACTCGGTGACAGGCTTGCGCGCACGACAACTAATGCTGCGACGAACCTGAAATGAATGAACAACAGACGCATTGCGATACAAACGCCGCGCATGCGGCGTGTCATGATTGCTAATGACAACAGTCGCGCCAACGCGAGCCGCCCGCTCCGCACACCCCGCCAATTCCTCCTGCTCCTCCCACCCAAACGGCATGCCCGCATACGCGGTAAAATTCGCCGTGGAAGAAAGCGGAATATACGGCGGATCGCAATACACAACATCACCCGCACATACCAACCCAAACGTCTCCCGAAAATCCGCCGCCACGCACCGTACCCCACCCGAAGACAAACGCTCCAGCGCATGCCGCAATTCCCGCTCCGGAAAATACGGGCGCGCATACGCCCCAAACGGCACGTTCCACGCGCCCTTCGCATTGTACCGGATCAACCCGTTATACCCATGACGATTCAAATACAAAAACAGCGCCGATCTGCGATCGTCGCCCTCCGACAGTCGATTGAACGCATCACGCCGACAATAATACTCTTCTTTCGAATTCGCCCCGGGAGTGAAAAGAACGCGGCACGCTTCAATAAACGCCTCGCCCCTGTCCGCCAACGACCGATACAAAAACATCAAATCGCGATTGGCGTCGGCAATAACGACCTCGGAATGAACCGTGTTCAAAAACACCGCGCCCGAACCGACAAACGGCTCCACCAACCGCCCGCCGACAGGCAGAAGGGGAACAAGCCGCGAAAGCAGCTTGAACTTCCCTCCCGGCCATTTGAAAAAGGGACGCACCTAGCACTCGTCCTTTTTCGCCCGATTCATCAAATCGTCCAACGCGTCGGCCGGCGATTTGTTGTCCCACAAAACCGCCGACACCTGCTCGGTAATCGGCATGTCTATGCCATGCTTTTTGGCAAGCGACAAAACAAGCGACGTCGTGTGAATGCTTTCCGGCACGCCGTTGATTTCGTGCGCGATTTGGTCGAGCGTTTTGCCCTCCGCCAACAACTCGCCCACCTTGCGGTTGCGGCTGTGGCGGGAAATGCACGTCGTGATCAAATCGCCCATGCCGGCAAGGCCGGAAAACGTCGCCGCGTCGCCGCCCAGGGCGGTGCCCAATCGCGTCATTTCCACCTGCCCCCGGGTTGCGACGGCGGCCAGCGCGTTATCGCCCAAATTCATTCCCTGAATAATGCCCGCCGCCAGGGCAATGACGTTTTTCACCGCGCCCGCCAACTCGACGCCGACAAGATCCCACGACGCATATACACGGAAACGAGGAGTGGAAATCACCTGCTGAATATGCCGCGCATCCTCCAAAACGTCCGACGCCGCAACCACGGACGCAGGCAAAAAGCGCGCCACTTCCTCCGCATGCGACGGCCCCGAAAGCGCGACCACGGTAGTGGAACCAAGCGTCTTGCGAATCACTTCGGACGGACGCTCGAGCGTTTCCGGGTCAAGTCCCTTCGACAGGGAAACGACGGGAACGGACGTATCGAGAGAGCCTTTGGCGGAAGACAGAACCGAACGCAAAAATTTGCTGGGAATCGCGGTCATGACAATATCGGCCCATGCGAAAATCTTGCGCAAGTCCGGTTCCATATTTATGGCGAGAGGCAAACCGACGCCGGGCAGGAACATCCGGTTCTGTCTGCTGCCGCGCATTTCCTCGAGATACGCCGGATTGTGGCCCCAGATGGAGACGTCCTTGCCCGCCGCGTTCATGATAATGGCAAGCGCCGTGCCCCAACCGCCATCGCCGATAACCGCAATTTTCTTTTCCGACATATCATCGCCTTCGTTGCAACAGGAAGTCCCGGAGCCTATTCGGACAGGCTCTTATTTCAGAAAAGCGGCGATTTCCCGCGCCGCTCCGTCGCTTGCCGTATCCTGGCCGAAGTTGTCGCGCAAGCGTTTTAATTTCGACCGCATTGTACGGTAATATTTCGGATTCGACAACAGTTCGCCGATTTCGCCGGCGAGATTTTCCGGCGTCGCCTCGTTTTGCAAAAATTCCCGGACCAGCATTTTTCCGGCGACAATGTTCGGAAGCGACACATACGGCAGTTTGACGAATTTCCTGGCAATGAAAAAACTGGCCGCATCGCCCTTGTACGTCACCGCCATCGGCTTGCCCAAAAACGCGGCCTCGAGCGTCGTCGTCCCGCTCTTGGCAAGCACGACCGAGGCGGCATCAAGCAACTCCTGAGACTCGCCGTCGATAAAGGTCGCGTTGTCGGGAAGCGGCGCGTATTCGGCCAAACGCTCCTCGCTCCAGCCCGGAGCGATCGCCACCGCCGCCTTCAACTCGGGAAAACGAACCCGAAGCAACGCAAGCGTATCGGTCATGAGCGGCCAGATGTATTTAATCTCCGATTTTCGGCTGCCGGGAAAAATCGCGACAACGCCTTTTTCCGGCGTATTGTGGCGCTTGACGTCCTCGACATGCAGGACGCGCGTCAACGCGTCGCCGCTGACGCGGCGAACCTGATCAAGCGTCGGATTGCCGACAAAGACGGCATCGACGCCGCGATCGCCGAAAAATTTCTCCTCAAACGGAAAAATGCACAACGTTTTGTCGATGTCGCGCTTGAGGTTTTTGACCCGCCACTCTTTCCATGCCCACAATTTCGGCGCGATGTAATAAATGATGGGCAAATGCGGCAGGCGCTTTTTGACCCGCCGCGCAAGCCGAAGATGAAAACTCGGCGCATCCACCACAACCAGGGCGTCATGCTTTTCCCGCACCAGATGATCGACGATTCGATCCATCGCCCGCTTGTAGAAACGCAAATGCCCGAGCGCGGCCCAAAAACCCATGACCGCCTGGCCCGTCATGTCGACGAGCATATTCGCTCCCGCCTCGGCCATCCGCTTCCCGCCCGCCGCATCGACGACGAGTCCGTCCACCTCACGCAGCAACGAAGCCGTCAGGTGCGACGCGTGGCGATCCGCCGACGGCTCGGCGGTTGATATGAAAATTTTCGGCATTGCCGCGTCCCTTGCAATTCGCATTCGCATATGCGACCGTTCCAAGTATAGCATTACGGTCTTGTCAGATCCATATGCCGCAACAATTAAAAAAAGAAGGAAAATTTCGCCATTGCCGTTCGCGGGACGCATTTTCGTATCTTCCGGTATTTCACCCGGAACCGGAATGCACCAATGTAGGATGTTTGGAATGGCAAAAAAAATGAGGATATTTTCACCGGAATGCTCTTGACTTCCAGAGAATAATTCCCATTGTAGAACTATCGAAAACATATGCGGCATGTCGCCGCCTTGTGCGCGGGAAGCAATACAATCATGGCAACCACGGCATACAACCAGGCCCAGTTCAACGCGACCGGTCATCTCGGTCTCGGCCTTAGCCTTTTGCCTGGATTGTTGCTTATCGGCTCCCCCGGCGCCCGAGGCCTTGATTGTTGACGCGAAAACCGCAGACGACAAATCAGCCACGGGGCCGGGATTATCCCGGCCCTTCTTTTGTTCGGGCCGGGAAAAAGCGCCCCACTTTTTCAAAGGAAACACCATGGACAAGCATGACCCGAACCGCGTTCACTTTTTCGACACCACCCTGCGCGACGGCGAACAGGCCGCCGGCATCAATCTGAACGTCGCCGAAAAACTTCAGATAGCCAAGCAACTCGCCTCGCTGGGAATGGACGTCATCGAAGCCGGCTTTTCCGCGGCGTCGCCCGGCGACTTCGCCTGCGTCGAGTCGATCGCCCGCGAAGTGCGGGGCAGCACAATCTGTTCCCTGGCCAGAACGAAGGAAGGGGATATCAAGGCGTCCGCCGATTCGCTCAAGAACGCGGAAAAATCACGCATTCACGTGTTCATCGCAACCAGCCCCCTGCACATGGAATACAAACTGAAAATGACGCCGGCGCAAGTTCTGGAGCAAGTCAGGACGGCGGTGCCGCTGGCGCGCTCGCTGTCGGGCGAAGTGGAGTTTTCCGCCGAGGACGCCAGCCGATCCGAACTGCCGTTCCTGATCGAAGTGTTCAAGGCGGCGGTGGCGGGCGGCGCGACGGTTCTGAACATTCCGGACACGGTCGGATACGCCATTCCGAACGAGTTCGCCGCGTTTTGCAAAAAAATAATCGACGGCGTCGGCGCACCCGCGAACGTTATTTATTCCGTTCACGCCCATAACGACCTCGGCCTCGCGGTCGCCAACTCCCTCGCCGCCGTCGGCGCGGGCGTCCGGCAGGTCGAAGGCACGATGAACGCGCTGGGCGAACGCGGCGGCAACGCGGCCCTGGAAGAAGTGATTATGGCGCTCAAGACGAGAAACGATCACTTCAACTGCGCCGTCGGCGTCGATACCACCAAAATCGTCTCCACCAGCCGCATGGTCTCCCGTCTGACCGGCGTGCCGATTCTGCCGAACAAGCCGATTGTCGGCGCGAACGCCTTTGCGCACGAATCCGGCATTCACCAGCACGGCGTGCTCGCCCACCGCGAAACGTACGAAATCATGAAAGGCGAGGACGTCGGCGCCGAGGCCGCGGTCATGGTGCTGGGCAAGCATTCCGGGCGCCACGCCTTCCGCGACCGCCTGATCGCGCTCGGCTATACCCTGTCCGCCGAACAACTGGACAAATCGTTCGCGACATTCAAAACGCTCTGCGACGAGAAAAAGGATGTGACCGATTCCGATATCGAAGCGCTGGTCGCCGCCGAAATCATCACCTCCTCGCCGGAACGAAAATACTCGCTCGATTCGTATTATGTCGAAATCGGATCCGAAGTGCAGGGCGGGCCGACCGCGCGGGTGGTGCTCAACCACGGAGACAAGCGCATCTGCGACGCGGCGGTCGGAAACGGGCCGATTGACGCGGCGTACCTGGCGATGCAACGGATCGTCAAACTCGATCTGACGCTGGAGAATTTCGCCATCAACGCGACATCCCGCGCGTCCGATTCGCAGGGCGAAGCGCAAGTGACCGTTCGTCATTCCAGCGGGCTGTCCGCATCGGGACGCGGCCTGTCCACGGATACGGTGGAGGCATGCATCAAGGCCTATGTCAGCGCGGTGAACAACCTCTACATGGTTGCCGCCGCCAAGGAGATCAAAATCAATGGCAACTAACAGAACCATGGCGGAAACAATCATCGCCAACCATGCGAAGGACACCGTGGTCAAGGGCGGCATTTGCCGTGCCCGGGTGGATTTCGCCTTCGGCAACGACATTACCGCGCCGCCGGCCATCAATGAATTCAAAAAGATGGGAGCGGTCAAGGTGTTCGATCCGGACCGCACCGCCATTGTCGCCGATCACTTTGTCCCGAACAAGGACATAGCGTCCGCCAACCAGACGAAAATCGGCCGCGAATTCGCCAAGGCCCAGGGCATGCACTTTTGGGAAGCGGGACGCTGCGGCGTCGAACACGCGTTCCTGATGGAACAGGGACTCGAGTTGCCGGGCGATATCGTCATCGGCGCCGACAGCCATACCTGCACCGGCGGCGCCCTGGGCGCCCTCGCCACCGGCGTCGGCTCGACCGACCTGGCGGCGGTATGGGCGCTTGGCGAAGTGTGGCTCAAAGTGCCGGAAACGATCCGGGTCAATTATCACGGCGAGTTTTCGCCATGGACGACCGGCAAGGACATCATCCTCAGCCTCATCGGCATGCTCGGCGTCGAGGGCGCGCGCTATATGGCGCTGGAATTCGGCGGCGAGGCGACGGCGAAGCTGGCGATGGACGACCGCTTCACCATGTCCAACATGGCGATTGAAGCGGGCGGGAAGACGGGGATTTTCGAAACGGATCAGGCGATTCTCGACTATGCCGCAAAACGCGCCAAGCGACCGTTCACTCCCGTCTATCCCGACAAAAACGCGGAATATTTCAAAACCATCGATATCGACGCCGCCGACCTCGGCCCTGTCGTCGCCATGCCGCATTTGCCGGAAAACGTCAAACCGGCCAGGGAATGCGCCGATGTCGAAATCGATCAGGTTTTCATCGGTTCCTGCACCAACGGCCGGTTGCGCGACATGGCGCTGGCCGCGGCCGTGCTCAAAGGAAAACACGTGCATCCCGACGTGCGGCTCATCGTGATTCCCGCCTCGTATGAAGTGTACAACGAATCGATGAAACGCGGGTATATCCAGACCTTCCTCGATGCGGGCGCGGTCGTGACGACGCCGACCTGCGGACCGTGCCTGGGCGGGCATATCGGCATTCTGGCCGATGGCGAACGCTGCCTGTCCACGTCCAACCGGAATTTCGTCGGGCGCATGGGATCGACTTCGAGCGAAGTCGTGCTCGCGGGACCGCTGGTCGCGGCGGCGGGCGCAGTGACGGGAAAAATTACCGATCCGTCGGAAGTGGTGGACGCGGGCCAAATAAAGGACATCTAACATGGAACAGAAAATAACCGGCCGGACCTGGGTGTACGGCGACAACATCGATACCGACGTCATCATTCCCGCCCGGTATTTGTCGACGGCGGATCCGGCGGAGTTGGCCAAGCATTGCATGGAGGATATCGACGGGTCGTTTGTCAAGGAAGCGAAGAAGGGCGATATCGTCGTGGGCGGAGCGAATTTCGGTTGCGGGTCCAGCCGCGAACATGCGCCGCTGGCGTTTCTCGGCTCGGGCGTTTCGGCGATTGTGGCCGGTTCGTTCGCCCGTATTTTTTTCCGCAATTCGATCAATGTCGGCCTGCCGATTCTCGAATGTCCGGAACTGGTCGGCACGGTGAAAAAAGGCGATGTCCTGTCCATCGACACGACGACAGGAACGATTGTCAACCAAACGTCGGGCAGAACCTTTCAGGCGCAGCCGTTCCCCCCGTTCCTGACGGAGTTGATCAATGACGGCGGCTTGGTGGAGTATGCGAAAAAGCAATTGGCGCGATAACCGCGCGATGCGGACATATGCGACATGCGCAACCCGGTCTTTCGTTTTTGCGCGGAAACCGGGTTGTGAATATGGTGCGCGCGTTACGGCATTTTGAGGTTGCGCTGGTGGAGCCGGCACAGATTCTCGTCCGAGAGTTTTTCTTCTGCCTGAATTTTGGCGTATTCAAGACTGTACCGGGACAGAAGCTCGGGCGAGATCCGCACAGTGTCGGATGGATTGAATGCCATGCATTCGGCCTCAACCGTTGCGTCTCTTCTGTCGTCGTTCTCGTCGGCACTACCGTCTTCAGGCACATTGGCATTCATAAGCACCACTTTCCTGGCTTTAGAGCCTGTCCGGGTAGGCCCCGCGCGCTCATTTTCCGTTCGCCGGTCAATCCGCTTCGTTGACGCTC
>DAIPJX010000293.1:0-2416 GCA_036770065.1 Planctomycetota bacterium | reverse complement strand
GACAGCCGCGACGCCCTGACCGCCTCAATGCGCCTGGCGATCGAATCGGGCGTCAAGTATGCGGTCGGTTCCGACGGCCTGCACGGCTTTTTGCATAACGACGTTCAGTATCTGGTCGATTTCGGCGCAACCGCGCATGAGGCGCTTCGCGCCGCAACCATTCGGGGCGCTCGCCTTTGCCGCGTCGACAATGTCACCGGATCCATTGAGCAGGGCAAATGCGCCGATCTTGTCGGGCTTGAAACCAATCCGCTGGACAGCGTCGCCGCGTTGAAAAACGTCACGCTTGTCGTGCGCGCCGGCGGGAATGTCGCGCTGTCCGACTGCTGAATTTGTTTTGTCCGCTTTTTACCGTGGGAGACATGCATGAGAAAGATTTTTCCTGTATTCGCCATCCTTCTGGGCGCTTTTTGGGTGTATCAGGCATTTGGATACGGACTCTGGGTCAGACGCGGGCCGGGCGGCGGTTTCTTCCCGTTGATCGGAGGCGGGATGACCCTGCTGTTTGGATTGTTCTATCTGATCGGCGAAATCAAAAACCCTCTGCCGGGCAGCATAGACAAGAAATTCGCCTATCCTGTCGTGGCCGTTTTGGCGCTCTTGTGTTCTTCGTATTTCATCGGCCTGCTGCCCGGCCTGTTGCTCTACATTTTCCTGTGGCTGTGGCTGTATGAAAAATTCACAATCCGTTTTTCAGGGGCTGTTGCCGCCTGCACCGTGGCGGGACTCTGGGCTGTATTCGTTTATTGGCTGGCGGTGCCGCTGCCGAAGGGGATGCTCCACCAGGCCATTTTCGGATAGGGCCGATCTTCCCCGACCACGGCTTTGAAAAGGATACGCACAATGATGGAAAATATCCAACTGCTTCTCTACGGCTTCAGCATTGCCTTGACCCCGGCCAATCTTGTCGCCGCCTTTGTCGGCGCCATCCTGGGGCTTATCGTCGGCGCCATGCCCGGCATCGGTTCGCTTACCGGCGTGGCTCTGCTTTTGCCCCTTACGTTTCGCATCGATCCCACCACCGCCGTCATCGCTCTTGCCGCGCTCTATTATTCAAACATGTACGGCGGCTCCTTCTCCGCCATTCTGCTCAATATTCCCGGCGACACCCCCGCCATCGTCACCGCCATGGACGGCTATCCCATGACCCGAAAAGGCCAGGCCGGACGCGCTCTTGCCACCGCTATCATGTCGTCCTTTATCGGCGGGTCCATCGGTATCGTCATTCTCACCATCTCCGGTCCACTGCTCGCCAAGTGGGGGCTGGCGTTCGGCCCGGCCGAACTGAGCCTGCTCATCATCTTCGCCCTTACCTCCATCGGCTGGATTTTGGGAGAAAATCCAGCCGCCGGACTTTGCGCCACCGGCCTTGGCATTATGCTCGCCACCGTCGGTGTCGATAGGGCCACCGGCGGCAACCGCTATGATTTCGGCAATGTCAATCTGCTTTCCGGCATCGCTTTCATTCCTCTGGTCATCGGTCTGTTTGGTTTTACCCAGGTGATTGATATGGTGATCAACGCCAAAAGCTACAACGAAAAGAACGAAACCAAGGTCGGCATCCGCGATGCGGTATTGACTAAGGAAGACTGGAAGGCGATCATTCCCACTATTATCCGCTGCGGCCCCATCGGTTGCCTTGTCGGGGTCATGCCCGGCGCGGGCGCGACCGCCGCGACATTTATTTGCTACGCGCTTGAAAAACGCATGAACAAGTTCAAGGCCCTCATGGGCACAGGGCATCCGGTCGGCATCGCCACCTCCGAATCGGCCAACAACGCGGCGGCGGCAGGCGCGTTTGCGCCGCTTCTGACGTTGGGGATTCCCGGCGGCGGCACGACCGCGGTCCTGCTGGGCGGTCTGATGATGTGGGGATTGCGTCCGGGACCGCTCTTGTTCAAGGAAAATCCCGACTTTGTCTGGGGGCTGATCAGCTCGATGTATATTGGCAACATCATGTGCCTGCTCATTGCCTTTGCCGCCATTCCCGTTATGATGCGGGTGGTGCGGGTGCCCACCGGCGTAATGATCCCCGTAGTGTCCAGCGTGTGCATTATCGGGACCTATACCTGCAACAACGCGATGTTCGACGTGTTCTTCATGGTCGGAGCGGGGTTTGTGGGTTATTTTATGGCGATATCGAAAATTCCTGCCGCACCGCTGCTTCTGGCGTATGTGTTGACGCCGATGCTGGAGGGGTATGTTCGGCAGACGTTCGACATTTCCCGCGGTCGGTTCAGTGTGTTTTACGGTTCCGGCATCAGCATAACCCTGTTGACATTGACCGTGCTGCTGTCGTTGTTCCCGATCATCTCCGCCATTAGGGGCAAGAAAAAATCCAAAGTGGAAGAAATGTTCGACAACACCATGGAAGACGGCGAAACGCTCGAGGCGGAATAATTCTCCATCATTATCA
>DAIPJX010000092.1:0-8693 GCA_036770065.1 Planctomycetota bacterium | reverse complement strand
ACGCGCTCGTCAGCACCGAATCCGCCCTGACCAATTAACAACGACCATAAAGGAGCAAACCCCATGTGGGACAATGAACTGATTTTTTCAAACAAACAACTGCTTGCCGATGCCGATTCGGAAAACCTCATCGATACCGGCGGCCCCGAAGCCGGCCTCGGCGGAACCGTACAGTTGCAGGTTTCACTTTCCTCCGGCTGTACGGGCGAACTGGCGATAAGCCTTGATTCGTCCAACTCGCCCGTAATGGCGAATGCCGTCCGGGTGGTGCAGTACATCGTCGACGAGCCCCGCGTCGCCAAAGGCGGCGTTGTTCTCGCCGCGCCGCTTCCGACCGGGTGCAAGCGTTTCGTCCGGCTGAAATACGCCGGCGCATCGGGCGGGTATGTTACGGCGGGTTTGACCATGAACGCGCAAACCGCCGGCATATTGTAGCCTCTTCCCTTGCCACGCTCGCGGACCGGATCACCCTTTATTCCCACCCCTGTCATGCCTCAACGATCCGGTTCGCGTGTTTTGCACATTCACGCCGGGCTCGTCACCCTGCCCGGCGCTTTCATAGACGGCAACGCATCTTTTTCTCCCGGCCGTCCGGTTTCGGCTGGACGGCTTTTTCCCCGGAGTTTTCCATGGCATCGAAAATGGACATCATCAACCTGGCCCTTGCCAATCTGTCGCGCGAACCGATTCAAAGTCTGTCCGAACCGAATCCGGAAGCATTCCAACTGCGCGTGCACTGGGATACGGCTCTTGCGTCGGTTCTCCGCGATCATCCATGGGGATTCGCCATGCGCAGAAAAGCGTTGGCCGCATTGACCGAATCGCCCATCGGCTTCGCCTATGCCTACGCCTATCCCGACGACTGCATCCAGGCCCGGCGCATCTTTCCCTTGACCTCGAACGGCTCGCGGCAGGCTCGGGCGGCCTGTCCGTTTGAAATCGGCCGCGGTCAAAACGGCCAATTCAAGGCCATTCTCACCGATTTGCCGAACGCCGCGCTGGAATATACGACCAGCCGGGTTCCGTGCGAGGAATTCGACCCGCAGTTCGTCGTCGCGCTTGCCTGGAGGCTCGCGGCCGAAATCAGCCTTGCCCTGCACGCCGATCCGCAATCGCATCAGGCGGCCATCGACACCTACGCCATGCAATTGCAACAGGCGAGAGCGCTCGACATGCGCGAGTCGTCCACCCCCAGGCTTCCCGACGGCGATTTTCTCGGCGCTCGAATGTAAAAATAGAGGAGGATGCAATGGCGAGAACCGGTCTCGCGCAATTCAGTTTCAATCGCGGCGAACTCGACCCCGCCCTGCATGGCAGAAGCGATTGGAAATATTATTTTTCCGGCGCGGAAAAATTGAAAAACTTCATCGTCCGCCGCCAGGGCGGAGCGGTCAAACGCGGCGGCTTCCGGCTGGTCTCGCGCGCGCTCGACGATGCCCTGCCTTCCCGGCTCATTCCCTTCCGCTTTTCCGTCGGGCAATCCTATATGCTGGAATTCGGCAACAATGCCATGCGCATTCTTCGCGACGGCGGCGTGGTTGTTTATCCCGCCGGACACGCGCGGGCAGGCGAAGAAGTGCGCATCGACACGCCATACGCGCGCGACGCGCTTTCCGGCCTCCGCTACGCCCAGACCGCCGACGTCATGATTCTGACCCATCCCGATTATCCGCCAAGGCGGTTGTCCAGACGGGATCATCATGACTGGCAGTTCGAGCGGCTGTTTCCGGAAAGCATGACGCCCGCCCCGGGCGGACTCCGCCTGCTTCGTTCCGGCGGCGACAACGCCCGCTATGTCGTGACCGCGGTCAACGACAAAACCGGCGAGTCGTCGCCGTCCGACGCGGTGGTGGCGGAAAACGACGGCGCCATCGACTACGACACGGCGGGCAAAACGTTTTCCGAATTGTTTTCATGGCTCTATCAACACGACTACACGTATCTGCCGGACGAATTGAACTTCTACGGCATGACCGAGGCCGAGTTGATCGCGTTTTTGCGAAAATGCGGATACGCCGATCAAGGCACGGGCATGCGCCCCAACGGAACGGGCGGCGCCCAGTGGCTGCATGTGAAACCGGACGGCAGCAGGTTCCAGACCATCGATTGGTGGCCGAACAATATAAACCCGTTGATCAATGAATGCCTGTATGCCTGCACCGCGGGTTGGGCCGGCAATGTCAGCGCAACCCTGCAAAGCTGGATAGACAAATACGTGCGGGATTACAACGCCAGCCTCACCGGCACCCATATCAGCGAATTGCAATGGAATCCGGCGCCGTCCGCATCGAAGTACCGCATCTACCGCGAAACCGGCATGGACGGCTATACCCATTTTCGCCTGATCGGAACATCCCAAACAACGAAATTCACCGACCAGAACTTTAATCCGCTTCAGGAAAGCCTTCCCGAACAGGGCGAACAATTTTCCAGCGTGGACCAATATCCCGGCGTATGCGCGTTTTTTGAACAACGGCTTATTCTTGGACGAACCAATGCCAAGCCGACCACATTCTGGGGTTCCGAAACCGGCGTCTATAATTCATTCGGCCTCCATACCCCGATTGAGGATTCGGACAGATACGAATTCACCCTCGCCAGCGGTGAAATGAATGAAATCAACTGGATTGTACCGCTGAACGAACTGCTCCTCGGCACTTCCGGAAGCGAATGGAAAGCCGGCGGCGGCGCGGGCGCCATCACTCCGTCCAACATCAACGCGCGCGTGCAGAGCTGGTACGGATGCTCTCCCCTGCCTCCTTTGGTGATCGGCAGAACCGTGCTGTTTACCGGACGCTCGCGAAACACTGTGCGCAACCTGTCGTATTCGCTCGAAGCCGACGGCTATTCGGGCCGCGATTTGACCGCGTACGCCAGCCACCTGTTCGCCGGAAAAACCATCGTCTCCATGTGTCATCAGTGCGATCCGTCCGGCATTATCTGGATGGTCATGTCGGACGGAACGCTCTTGTCGTGCACCTACGAACCGGAAGAGGACGTGGTCGCATGGTCGCGGCACGAAACGCAAGGGAGATTCGAATGGTGCGCGTCGGTGGCGACGCCGGGCGGCGCCGACGATGTGTACTGCTGCACAACGCGAACCATCGGCGGAAAAACACGACGCTTTATCGAAATAATGATGCCGCCTTCCGATCAAACGGAAAACGAATCGACGGGGTTTTTCGTCGATTGCGGATTATCGTACCGGGGCAATCCGACGGGCATTGTGCGCGGTTTGGATCATCTCGAAGGCGAACAGGTAACCTGTCTCGCCGACGGTTCCGTTTTTGAAAACCTCGAAGTTCGCGGCGGCGCAATAGAATTGCCCTCCGGAATCGTCGCCGCGCACATCCATGCGGGGCTTTCCTACCAGGCCGCATTGACGACAATGGAACTGGAACCGGAACGGACGGAATCGATTCGGACGCGCTCGCGGTTCGCCGTTTCCGCGGCAATCCGCTTTTATAAAACGCGCGAATGTCTGTATGGACAAAACAACGGCATACTGTCGGAAATAAAATTCCGAACCGCCGAACTTCCCGGCCAGCCGGCGCGTTTGTTCACCGGAGAAAAGAACGTCGGTTTTTCCAGCCCGCCCGGAACCAGCGCCGTCACAATCAACCTGGTTTCATCCGCCCCCGTGCCATGCACTGTTTTGGCCATTTTCGCCGAGGCTCGCCATGGCCAACCTACCTAAATGGACTGTTCCCGCGACCAGGACAATGGCCATGCGCATGGCGAACTCGCTTTCCCCCGAACACAAGCGTGAAATTCTCCAAACCAACCGCATTCATCCGGCGCTCGCTCTGGCGCTTTCGTTCGATTGCTCGGAAGAGCGTTACGCCGTCTGCCCGCCCGGCCACGACGCACCCATATTTCTCATGGGGGTTGAACCGCGCTCGCCGTTGACCGGCAACGCCCTCGTATGGATGCTGGGGACGCCCGCGATTCGGCGCTTCCCCGCCGCAACACTCAGGGCAGCCCGCTGGGGCATACGCCGCGCGTTCACCCGCACTTCCGCGGATTGTCTCGAACAGTTCATCCCGGCCTGGTATGACATCGGCGTTCGTTTTTGCGAACGGTTGGGTTTTTCATCCGTTCCCTGGACTTTTGACCATGACGGGCAACGCTTTTTCCATGTCCGCCTTTTTTCCGAAACAATGCACAGAAAGGAAATGCTATGGGAGCAGCCGCAGGGTTGATGGTTCCATCATGGGCCGATGCCGCTTCTTCAACCATGACGAATATGCAAAACAGCGATTATCGACGGGCGCAGGCCGAAGCCGACGCTGCGTCGCTCGAAGCGCGCGCCAATCGCAAGGAAATGGAAGCCTCCGAAACGCTCGCAGCGGGTCGGACCGCAATGGCCGCGCAACAACGCGAAAGCCGCCTCGCAATCGCAGCCGACCGGGCGGCGTTCGGCGCGTCCGGCGTCAAAGTCAATGAAGGCTCGCCCGTTGATGTGATGGCGGACAAAGCGGCCTGGAGCGAATACGACCGGCAATCGATCGAATACCAAACCAAACTCGCAAGCTGGGGCCTGAAATACGACGCAGCCGCACTCAGGGCCGAAGCGGCCAACACGCGCCAGGCCGCCCGCACAGCCGGATACAACGCGCAAGCAAACGCGCTCTCGTCATTCACCTCGAAGCAGTCCATCGTGAGTCTTCTCGGAACCTGAACGTAAGGAACAGCAAATGTTGGAACAAACAGCGTGCACTATTGAATTTCAAGGAGGAAACGAACAATCCGTTTTCCCCATTCCCTTTCCGTTTCTCGACGCAACCCATCTCGCCGTTGTTGTCCGCTCGAACCACGCGGAAGAAAAACAGCTCTTCGCCGGAAGCGATTACACCGTCAACCGGCAGTCGGACGGCTATGGCGAATTGATCCTTCTTGGCGATGATTTGGCTGCGGGCGATATACTCTCAATCGAACGATCCGTCCCACTGACGCAGGAAATATTTTTCCACAATCAAGGCCCCAATTCACCCAAGGCGTCCGAAGAAGCGCTGGATAAATTGACCATGATCGCACAACAGCACGATCGGGCGATTCTGCGCAGACTCCCGGTGCCTCGCGACGAAGAGGCGTGCGATTTTCTTGAAAAACTTCAAGACGCCGCCAGTCGAACCAAGACCAACGAGGCCACACTGGCAACGCTCGCCGATACCGTATCCCGCAAGGCGGAGACGGCGCACAGTCATAACGAAACCGACATCTCCGGACTGCCCCAGCATCTTTCCGCCAAGGCGGACGCGGCCGACATGACGGAGAAATTGGCGCGCAAGGCGCCGCTCTCGCATACGCACTCTCTTGATTCCATTGACGCTCTTTCCGCACTCCTGGCCGAACGGCCGACGCTTGCCCGCACAGAAGAATTGCTCCGGGAAAAAGCCGATGCAACCGCTCTTGCCGGCTATGCGGAAAAAAACCATGCGGCACGGCATGCGCTGGGTGGGGCCGACGGCTTGTCGCCGGTTGCAATTGGCGCGATGCCCTTGTCTCCGGACGACGGAAAGTCCTATCTCGCCACAGGCAATGGGTGGCTTGAGTATATTCCCACGAGCGGTCCAGGCGAGACCGGCGGAACGACCGATCACGCGGCTTTGGCAAACAGAAACGCGCCGGGCCAACATCCGCAGTCCGCTATTCAGAATCTCGAATCGGATTTGCAAAGAATTCGGCAAACGCTCGAAGAAACGGCCAATGCAACCAGCGCGCTCGCCGAGAGCAAAGCCGACATGGTTCAATTGCCGCACATGGCGACGCAAGAAACCGCCGGTTTGCTTTCGGCGGTCGATAAAAAGAAATTGGATGCATTGCACGATGATCCCGCTGCTCTTGCGACGCGATATTTTGTCGAAACATCGATCGCGTCCTATAAGGAATCCGCGTTGGCCGATGCTCCGGCGGACGGCAAACAGTACGTCCGCCAAGACAACGCATGGACGGAGATTGCATCCGCGTCCGACGGGCAATCGCAGGCAGTGGGCGCGTATATCGGAGAAATCCGTCTCCTTCCTTTCCGCGCCGCCGAGTTGCCCGCCGGGTGGCATTTTTGCAACGGCGATCGCTATCCCCTGTCTTCGCCGGAAGGAGCGGCATTGGCCAGCCTGTCCGCATCGTATCGGGCGGATTGGGCTATTGCCGCCCAGGGTGGAACAATCAATCTGCCCAATCTCTTCTCTAATAACAGCGGATATTTTCTTCGCCCCGCCAACAATTCGACCCGCATGCCCGGAAACATTGAGACGGATGCGATCCGCAATATTACAGGTTCGGCCCTTTGCCAGGGCGGCGTGACGATGGGCTTAATCTCCGGGGCCGCAAGCAACGGCGGTGTCGTCAGCGGCGCGTTCGTCAAGGGCGAGAGCACCATGACAATGCCGAATTACGCGCCGGGCGCCAGTCACCAATTGGCATTCGACGCATCCGCCGCCGTACCCACAGCCGACGAAAACAGACCGAAAAATATAGCCATGACGCCTGCGTTATATTTGGGAGTATAGAGAATGATCAACTATTATTACGATTCGAACGGAAACTATACCGGCAGCGCCGCCGCTCTCCCGAACACAATTCCGCCACGGAACGCGGTCCGTTTCGCGCCGCCGGAGCGGGCAGGTTTCCATCCCGTTCTCAATGATTCGAGAACAGCGTGGGAACTCATTGCCTCCGCCGCCGGTTTTATTCCGCATGTAAAAAACACGACAGCGGCAAAACAACCGGACAATGAAACCATGGTGTACGTAACTGCGCGGGGAACATGGCATCGCAGTGTTTCATGTGCCCGGACCGAAGGTGAATGGTTGCCGTATTCGACTGTTCGGACAGCGTATCCGGATGGTCGGCGCTGCCAACGTTGTCGTCCATTTGACGGATAATCCGGAAAGGGATTGCTCTTGAGCGCCCGACAGGTATACTTGCAGGAACGATACACTTGCAACGCGAGCGTTTCCGAGGCCTTTTCATGGGGGCGATATGGATTCGACTGGGCGGGCGAGGTTGAAGCAGCGTGCCGGGGTTGATCGGTTGGCCCCGTTAGAAAGCCGATCACATTAATAACTGCCGAGCATGATTATGCTCTCGCTGCCTAATTAAGTAGGCGGTGCCTGTGGCCGAGACGCCGATATTGGGTTCCACAGGACGCTATCGGCTGGAAGATGTCAAGCCCCGCCGGGGGCGCGTCATTTTTAAGAACAAAACCTGGCTGGCCCAATCGGGACTGTTTGTGATCCTGAGCGGGTAAGACCTAATCACAAACTGCGCACGGAGCGGCTTCCTCCAGACTCATCGCAGGACGCGGGTTCGATTCCCGCCGCCTCCACCATTTGCATTCCTTCGTAAAGCCCCGTCTGACGGGGCTTTACGTGTTTTCCGGGCATTAGAGATTGCGGGATTTTGGGGTCGGATTTGCTCAGGATATGCTGTTCGGAAGGATGTCCTTGCGGTAACCAGTTGGAACCATGAGAGATCCGCGAATGGCCACTATCGACCGGCTGGGTACGCTTAACTGTCAGGAGTCCATATGAAGGCGGTCATCTTGGCGGGATTGCTATTGGCGTTTTTCGGACTGGCCTCCCCGGCAGCGGCGGCGGACGTGGATGCCGGTGCCTGTGCCACGAAGGGAATACGGCTCTACGGCAAGGTCAAGGTCGTGGAGTCCTTCCCTGACTTGCGCGTCCAAGTAGTCGAGTCGTTCCCCGACCTCAATGTTCAAGTCGTGACCTCTTTCCCTGACAAGTGCGGCAAGTGGCAGTTCGTTGACAGCTTCCCAGATTTCACCATCCAATATGTGGAATCCTTCCCCGACATCAAAGTCAAGTTCGTAAAGACATTCCCCGGTGTTCCGTGAAGGAAGGTTCCCCACCAGCTGGCTGGTTGGCGCTATGAAAACCGGGATGCCTTGTGAAAGCCACAGCGGCGTCCAACGGCAACCGCCGCCCCTCCTACTCGCCCCTTCCTTCTGATTTTCCATATAAATCATCCTACGGCGTTCAATCGCTCTACAAACACCTTCCAACCCATTTCTCACGCCCGAACAGCATAACGCGAACAGCACGAATCATCCAGACCAATCGCCAGTATAGTGGGAAGCCCCGTCTGACGGGGCTTGATGGCATTCCAATTGCCCTTCAGGCGGCAGGTGAGCTCCCCCCAACATTGGATTGAACTTGAATCTTTGCATGCTGAAGCGGCCGGAAAATTGCGATAAAAATGATTTTCTGTTGAATTATCAAAAAAAAAATCAGAAAAACATTTGTCCAGTTAAAGCCCACGAATGGCCATAAAGGTGTCATGAAGTTCCACTACGAGCACAAGATTGTCCATGTCCCCATTTTTATGGAAGTCCTGCTCATCACACTTGAAAATAAAAAATATTGACAAGGCGGTATGGGCGTGTAAGATGCCTAGTAGAAGTCAATGCCGGAAATTATTGCTGGCACAATCCAAATGATGCCCGTGGTTTTATGGCATCTCGCCTTCGTACGTTACGACGGCGCATAGATTCAAAGGGTGTATTAGCTGTAGGCCATGATATGGCCTCGGTGCCTTTGTTTGATTATGCGCGTCGGCTCGTACAACCAAATAGCTTGCATAATTAAATAAAGCGCACCCATTCATATTCGCTTAATGCGGAAATGACAGGGGCGTTGTTGTCTTTTGTCTCCTCCGCACAAAACCTATTT